>CALBVR010000061.1 GCA_937969565.1 uncultured Acidimicrobiales bacterium
TGTCGGACGACGGCATGCTCGTGATCGGGATCGGGACCGAACGAAACCTGGAGCGACACCCCCGACCGTCCGCCCGATTTCTCCTGGCCGACGGCGAGCTTCCCAGCCTGATCCCGGGATTGACGACGGTGGAGCATCGTGAAGATTGGGCCGAGTGGGGTGTGCACGAGGCCCGCTACCTCGGTCAGCGCACGGCCGCCGTCAGCTGAGCAGCGACCCCAGCACAGCCCGAAACTTCGCCTGCGTCTCGGCCAGCTCTGCCGCCGGATCGCTTTGTCCGACCACACCGACGCCCGCCCAGACGGTGGCCTGGTCTCCGGCGACCTGTGTCGAGCGGATGCCGACAGCGAAATCGCCATTGCCATCAGCATCGACCCAGCCGACGGGCGCCCCGTAGCGGCCACGGTCCATGCCCTCGATCTCGGCGATCAGCTGAAGCGCTTCCGCCTGCGGAGCTCCGCCGAGGGCCGGGGTTGGGTGCACGGCTCCGACGAGGTCGAGAATCGACGCCGCCGGCTCGGACAGCATGCCTTCGACGATGGTGGCGAGGTGATGCACGTTCGCCATGGTCATCACCGAGGGCTCCGGCTCGGCGTCGACATACGAGCATAACGGCAGCAGCTCGGACAGCAACCACTGGATCGTGATGCGGTGTTCGTCCTGATCCTTGGTCGACGCTCGCAGCGCTTCGATGTTGGCAGCGTCGACGCCCGCATCGTTGCTGCGGGCCGCCGTTCCGGCGAGCGGGCAGGCCCGGACCGTCCGGCCGGAACGGGAGACAAGTCGTTCGGGCGAGGCACCGATGAAGCCGTCGATGGCGAAACAGGTCGCCGCTGGAAAGCGCGTTGCAAGCCGTTCGATGAGGCGGGCCGTGTCGATGGGACCGCCGGCGTTGATGTGCAGCTCTCGAGCGAGCACCGCTTTGCGGAGACGGCCGGCCAGGATGCGGTCCCGCGCTTCTGCCACGACATCATCCCGCCACGATGTCGCCGATCGACCGGGTTGCAGGGTGAGGCCGGTCGGTTCCAACTGCTCGTTGCGCGCTACCGCTTCCATCACCGCAGCCACTGCCGAGTCCTGGTCGCCCGAAAGACGGGTCATCCACCGGGACTCCCCATCGTCGGCCACCAGGACATCCGGGACATGCAACACCCCCGATGCCGTGCGGTCGAACGGGAACGCGCCAAGGGCAACCGGCCCCGTGCCGGGATGGCCGGGCAGTTCGTTGTCGCCAGCCATCGACTGCAGTTGGGTCGCGACCGCCCCGCCATCGACCGGGCGGTCGACCGGCAACGCCCGGATTCCACCGACCCCGGCGAAGGTCAGCGTCTCGCTTCGCCACAGATGGCCGGTTCGAGCACCGAGCGCCACGAGATCGAGGGACGAAACGGGGCCGCCCGTGATCCGGGTCGTGGTCGACTTCACCCTTTGATCGTACGATGCGGCACACTGAGAACGTGAGGCACAACACGGTCATTTTGGTCGACGCCAGTCCGAAACTCGTGGGCGAGGTCCTTTCCGATCTGTCCACGCATGTCGAGTGGAACGACGTCGTCGCCGAAGCTGTCCCAGCCGCCACCGGTTCCCTCAGCGGACAAGCCGCGTGGATCACGACGCTACGAGCCAACGTCGGACCATTCGCCCGATCGAAGAAGCTCCGCATGGCCCGCACCCAGAATCAGATCGACCGGAACGGCGTCCGCCACATCACCTTCGAACGCCGCGAACTCGACGACCGCGAGCATGCCGATTGGACGATGCGGGTCGCCGTTGCTCCAGATGGCGACGGCACGTCGGTGGATCTCTCGCTCGAATACACGGGCGGCCTGTGGGTGGGCGCCCTCGACCCGGTGTTGCGGGCAGCCATCGACCGAGCCACCCGCAAGCTGCCCGACTACCTGGCGACCCGCACGGCGGACGGCAACGACTCGACATCGAGCTCGCAGGAGAGCCAATGACCTGGAAATTCGACACCGACACGCAGATTCACGATGTGGGTGGCGGCGCATTCGACGCCCACCTGACCCACCGATGGTCGATCGGCCCCGTACCCAACGGCGGCTATTCCAGCGCACCAGCCATCTCCGCAATGCTGCAGGCGACCGACCGTGACGTGCCGCTCTCGGTCACCACCCACTTCTACAAGCCAACCACTCCCGATACCGACGCCCGAATCGAGACCGAGATCCATCGAGCGGGCCGAACGGCAGCATATGCCTCCGCCGATCTCCTGCAGGACGGCGTGGCCCGGTCGCGGCTCACCGGTGTGCTCGGCACCCTTCCACCGGCCGGTTCGCCCACACGACTGATGCCCGAACCCATTGCGATTCCGTCCCCTGACGGCTGCGTGGCTCGGGACCCGGCGGTCCAGGGCGCCCGCATGACGCTCCTCGACCACGTGGATGTCCGACTCGAACCTGCCGCGCTCGAGATGGCGGACGGCCGAGCGGACCGACCCATCTCCTTCGGCGGGTGGGTGCGATTCGAGGACGAACGTCCACCCGACCCACTTGCACTGACGCTGTTCGCCGACGCTTTCCCCCCACCCATCCTGATGGTCGAGCCATCCGCCGGTTGGGTGCCGACCATCGAGCTGACCGTGCATGTGCGCCGTCGCCCGGTCGATGGATGGATCCGAGCCGAGTGCCGAACGGTCGACGTGCACGACCGACTGCTCATCGAAGAGATTCGCTTATGGGACGAGTCCGACGCATTGGTGGCGCAGGGTCGACAGCTCGCCATGTTGCTCACCCGGGACTGAGTCCCAACAGCGCCCTCAGAGCAGCGTCACCGCAGCCCAGGCGGACCAGGCTGCGATCATCACCACGCCGACCGCCAACTGCGCAAGCACGTTGAGCCCGAGCCCCTTGGCGAGTGCCTTGGTGGACTGCCATGCCAACGTCCAGTCCTGTTTGTCGGCTCGTTCGGCCAGCAGCACGCCGATGAGCGCTCCGATGGGCACCCCGACGATGGGAATCGCAAAAAACCCGATGATCGCACCGACGAGCGCTGCCACCTGCGAGAGCCTGCTGACGCCATGGGCGTCGGTCGACCGCTTCGGGATGCCGAAGCCAAGGACGACGCTGAATACGAGGAGCACGGTCAGGACGACCATCGTCGCTACGCCGAAGGGCCCGAACCCGACGGCGAGGCCGTAGCCGAGCGCAACAGCCCAGATCAGCGCGAGGCCTGGAAGCAGGGGGATGATCACGCCTCCGAGGCCGAGCACCATGAGCACCGCCGCGAGGATCGTCCATACGAGGTCGGACACGTTAGTTCCTCCAGAAGTGGTCGATCGGTCCGTGGCCTGCGCCCAGCTCCCAGCGGGCCGAGGCGGCAATCGCTCCGGCGATGGCGTCCTTCGCTGTTGGAATGGCCACGTCCGCGGGGTCGCCGTGGGCGAGACGGGCGGCGATCGTCGCCGCGAAGCTGCAGCCCGTGCCGTGGATGTTTCGGGTGTCGACCGTGGGCGCAGCCAGCAGCTCCACTCCGTCGGGCCCGGCCCAAGCGTCGATCGCCTGACCGTCCTCCAGCAGGCCGGTCACCACCACATGTTCGACCCCTGCATCCTGCAGCGCCGAGGCTGCCGTCGCCGCATCGGCACTCGTGTGGATGTCCCGGCCGGTCAGCAGCTGCGCCTCCGCAACATTCGGTGTGAGCACGGTTGCCGTCGGGAACAACAGCGTCCGGTAGAGCGCGTCCATCTCCGTCGGCTGGATTCGTTCCCGCTTCGAGTTCACCAGCACCGGGTCCACGACGAGGCGGCCGAGTCGGTCCAGGCGGTCGGCGACCGTTCGCAACGCATCGGCCCCCCAGAGCAACCCGGTCTTCGTTGCCGCTACCGGCAGGTCGGCGGTCACCGCGTCGATCTGGCTACCGAGGACGGCGGTCGGAATCGGATGCGCATCGCGCACCTCCACCGTGTTCTGCGCGGTCACGACCGTCACGGCGAACGTTCCGTGTACACCCTGTGCGGCAAACGCCTTCAGATCGGCGCCAACGCCGGCGCCCGCACCGGAATCGGTACCCGCGATGGTGAGGGCGACGGGCGGAGTCGGGCGGGACATGAGCCGATCCTACGGCGACACGGAGAAATCTCGGCCGAACGGGGAGCACCATCCCACATCGAACGCGGAGAGATGGCACACTGGCCAAAGGTCATTGCTCACCGGCGGGAATCCGGGGGGATCTCGATGACGTACGCCATGTGGCCGGGGCCGGCCCCCTCCTCGGCTCCGGCCGATGGTGGCTGCGTCAGCTGGCGGGGAGGAACGCGCCGAGTCCCGGAATCGCATCCACGATCGGGTTGCACTCGGTCACTGCAGCCTGGAACACCGGGTCGGTACCGTCCGCGTCGAGGAAGAACGCGAACATTTCTGCCCGGGTCTCGACGAGCGGCATCTGCGACGCCTTCGACACCATGTCCTGGAGCGTGAAGGCACCGACATCCACGCCGTTGTCGTTGAGACACGACGCGAACTCCGCCAGCCCGGCGTCCAGCTCCTCGATCGGGGGGAGAACCTCAGCAGGTGCAGCGGTGACCGCCGCGCCGCCGGCGGTATCGGCCTCGGCCATTTCGGATTCGCCGGCGTCGCTCTCCCGCAGGGCAAGCGCCTCGGGTTCGGTCGAGTCGTCGTCTGGCGACTGGGGATCGGAGTCGTCGATCACGACCGTCGTCTCCGCCGACGGTTGGGCAGCGTTCCCACCCGAATCGTCGGCGGCTCCGCACGCCGATGTCACCATCACGATCGCCGCGATGATGCTTCCAATACCAGACAACCTGCGCCACATGCCCCTCCCATCGGCACGGGCACACCCAAACCTGAGGCGGTCAGTCCTCCGCGCTCGAAGAACGTCGCGGCGCAAACAGACCGGCGAGGACCAACACGACGCCGGCGATCGCAGCAAGGACCACCCAGTTCGGCCCGGTCGGCCGCTCGAGCAGCGATGCCACCACAACTTCGGAGTCCGGATCGAAGGTGAACGTGAACGCTGCCGTCTGCACGTCGGTGTCGACGGACGTTTCGGTGTGGGTCACCGCATAGCGTCCCACCTCGGTCAGTGCCGGAAACTCGACGCTGCTGATGAGGCCGGTGTCCGACACGGTGGTTTCGCCGACATCGATCTCGGTTTGGTCCGGACCGAAGAGCTGAATCTCGGCTCCGGCGATCGGGGTCCAGAAGAGCAGGTCGATGTGGGTGACCTCGCCAACGACGGAATCGGCGGCTGGCGCCCGTTCGCGTAGCTCCGAATGGGCCTGAGCGGGGCTCGCAGCAAAGATCGCGACGAGGAGCAGCGACAGGCCGAGCAGAACGGCGGGACGGCGAACGAGCACGGCCCCATGCTACCGACGCACCCCACCCGGCCGACCGCGCCCCAAGGTGCCTGGCACCATTCACCCGCAAAGGGGCCTGGCACCTTTTGACCGAAAAGGTGCCAGGCCCCTTTCGGTGGTCGGTCAGTAGCCGCTGCTGGTGTCGGCGTCGATCGACTCGCCGCGGGCGTGGGACAACACGTCGGTCAGCGCTGCCGTCATGGCCCCGAGATCGCTCTGGGCGGTCACCATTCGAAAGCCCCGTTCGAGCTGACCCTCGATCGTGTGGGGGAAGCAATGAATACCGGGAGTGACGCCATGCTCCTCGCACTTGGCCACGATGTGCGCCAGGTTCTCGAAGAAGGACGGATCATCGGTTCCCCGCTTGAGCCCCATCGACACCGCGAGGTCCGCCGGACCCACATAGATCGCCTCAACACCCGGCGTCGACAGGATCGCATCGATGTTGCCCACCGCCTCCACCGTCTCGACCATCGGGATGATCTGCACGTGGTCGTTGGCCACGTCTGCGTACTCCGCCCCCTCCACCGGGGCCACCCGGATCGGCCCTGAGCTTCGGCTGCCCTGCGGGGCGTACTTGCCGGAGGCCATCGCTGCCGCCGCATCCTCGGCCGTGTTGACCATTGGCACGATGACCGCCATCGCTCCCGCATCGAGCACCTTGCCGATGATGCCCGGCTCGTTCCACGGAACACGAACCGTCGGGGTCGCCCCGCCAAGCGTCAGCGCTTGGAGCATCGGAACCGCATCGCTGTAGTCGATGAGCCCATGCTGCATGTCCACGCACGCGTAGTCGAAGCCGACTCGGGCCGCGACCTCGGCGGTGACCGACGATGGCGTGCTGAGCCAGACACCGACGGCAACCTGGCGTGAACGGATCGAATCGAGAAGAGGGTTTGGGCGCATGCCCCAGAAACTACCGGACTCCCAAAGGTGCGTCCTGTACCGCCGGACCGCGGTCAGTCGGTGAAATCGGGGAAGTAGACCGTGACGTCGGCCTCCCCGTTGAGCACGATGTCGCAGCTCTCTCGGTCGGTCAGCACCCGGACGGTCCGGCCGGACTCACCGAACATCTCGGCGACGTCGAGGAATCGCCGGTCGCCCGACACGATCACCAGTTCCGCAAAGCTCCCGGTCCGTTGACGATCGAGGAACTGGCCGGAAAGCTCGCGTTCCTCGCTCTCATCGTCGGGTTCGATGAAGATCGCTGCGCCCGGAAAGACCTCTGCCGCAGCCCACGCCATGTCCACCGAGCATCCGATGAGGAACACGTCCTGATCCCGACGCGCCTCAGCGAGGGTGCGCACGAGCACCGATCGGGCGACGAGTTCCGAGGGCGGAACGGGGCCCAACCAGTCGGGAAACACGCTGGCGAGGTCCAACACCACCAGCTTCGAGGTCGCGGCGCGACGGCGTTCTTCCAGATCACGGTCCATGAGCGTCATGCAGGTTGCATCGGCCTGCTGTGGCGTGAGGTGAATAGGTCATGTGCCCAGCCTGTGACCGCCGTGTTTCACGAATGTGAACCGAGCGGCGTTGTGTTTCCGCACCGTTTCCAGCCGGTGAACACCGCCGTTTGGGATTGAAGCGCGGGAATGCGGAGCGGCACGGTGTCCTCGGCGCCTCAGCGTTGCGGCGCCACCCAACGCTTACACATGCTCATTGGGAGGGCAGAGAAAATGAAACGGAAACTCTTGGGTGGTGCAGCCTTGACGCTGGCAGTGCTCGCAATCGCCGATCCGGCGGCAGCACAGGCCGATGTGGCTCGTGAGACCGCTGAAGGCAACGCACTACTGAACATGGTCGTGCTCGACAACATCTTCATCTTCGTCGCGGCGGTGCTCGTCCTGTTCATGCAGGCCGGCTTCGCGATGGTGGAGGCAGGCTTCACCGAAGCCAAGAACGCCGCCAACATCATGATGAAGAACCTGATGGACGTCTCGGTCGGCATGTTGTTCTTCGGCCTCATCGGCTGGAACATCGCCTACAGCGGCGGCAGCTTCTTCGGTATCGCCGACGGCGGTTGGAGCAAGTTCGGTGTGGCCGGCATGACCGACCTCTTCCCGGGCGACGCCTTCGACTACTCGCTGGCCGTCCCGGTCGACTTCCTCTTCCAGGCGGCGTTCGCTGCCGCTGCGGCCACGATCGTGTCCGGCGCCGTTGCCGGCCGTACCCAGTTCAAGGGCTACCTCGTGTACTCGATCGTCATCACGGCGCTCATCTACCCGATCGTCGTCAACTGGAAGTGGGGCGGCGGCTGGCTCGACGAGCTCGGCTTCGTCGACTTCGCCGGCTCCGGCCTCGTCCACATGACCGGTGGCTTCGCCGCCCTCATGGGTGCGATCGTCCTCGGTCCCCGCATCGGTCGCTTCGCCCCCGACGGCACGCCCCGCACGATCAACGGCCACAGCATTCCGCTCGCCATGCTCGGCGTCTTCATCCTGTTCGTCGGCTGGTTCGGCTTCAACCCGGGCTCGCAGCTCGCTGCTGACATGGCCGTGCCGTACATCGCCGTGCAGACCGCCTTCGCTGCGGCCGCCGGCGCTGCCGGCGCCATGGTCACCTCGTGGATCGTCATGGGCAAGCCCGACGTCGGCATGGCCGGCAACGGCATGCTCGCCGGCCTCGTCGCCATCTGCTCCGGCATCGGCAACTTCATCAGCATCGGCACGCTGCTCACCGGCCTCGTCGCCGGCGTCATCGTGGTCTTCTCGATCCGTGCGGTCGAAGCCGCCAAGATCGACGATCCGGTCGGTGCGTTCTCGGTCCACGGTGTGGCTGGCTTCTGGGGTCTCATCGCCACCGGCCTGTTCGCCTCCAGCTCGTCGCCCGTCGATGACAGCCTCCAGGGTCTGTTCACCGGTGGCGGCGCCGGCCTCCTGGTCGACCAGCTCATCGGTGGTGTGGCCATCGCTGCCTTCGTGATGATCTCGACCGGCATCCTGTTCACCGCTCTTCGGGCCGCCGGAATCTTCCGGGTCTCCGAAGAAGAGGAGCTCGCCGGCCTCGACCTCTCCGAGCACGGCGCCCCCGGCTACGACATGGGTGTCACGGCCGCAGCTGCGACCACGGTCCCCAGCTGATCCGAACCCCCCGCCGGTGATCCATCC
>CALBVR010000062.1 GCA_937969565.1 uncultured Acidimicrobiales bacterium
TCTCGAACTCATCGTCACGTTGTAGCGCCTCAACGTCGGGCCTAGGCTTGTGTGCTGGCCCGACCGGAGTCCCGGAGGCCGAAGAACGTCTGGCACCGCAGCCATCAGGAGCGACCGTGAACATCACCGATCTTGTCGACAAGAAGAGCCTTCGGGACGACATCCCGGACTTCCAGGCCGGCGACACCGTCAAGGTGCACGTCCGCGTGGTCGAGGGCAACAAGGAACGTGTCCAGGTCTTCGAGGGTGTCGTCATCGCCCGTCGCGGCAGCGGCATCAACGAGTCCTTCACCGTGCGCAAGCTCAGCTTCGGCGTCGGCGTCGAGCGCACCTTCCCGCTCCACTCGCCAATCATGGCCAAGCTCGAGCGTGTGACCCGTGGCGACGTGCGCCGGGCCAAGCTCTATTACCTGCGTGACCGCATCGGCAAGGCCGCAAAGGTCCGCGAGAAGCGCGAATTCTGAGATCGGACAGGGATGGCCCCGACGGCAACGTCGGGGCCATTTCTCGTTTTGCGACGCCTTCACTGTCAGACCCCCTTCGTACCGTGCGGGACATGACACATGCGCGGCAGAAGTTGGGGCGGCAGGGCGAGGAGCTCGCCGCCCGTTGGTACGAACAGCACGGCTGGATCGTGATGGATCAGAACTGGCGGAGCGGCCGGGGCGAACTCGACCTCGTGGTCGAACGCAACGGGACGGTGGCCTTCGTGGAGGTGAAGACCCGCTCCACCCGCCGGTGGGGGAGTCCGGCGGAGGCCGTCAACCATGACAAGCAGCGGCGCATCCGGCGTCTGGCGGTGGCGTGGCTCCAGGAACGCCGTCGTCGCGCCACGACGCTGCGGTTCGATGTGGTCGCCGTGACCGGACGGGATGTGGAAGTCCTCGAGGCCGCCTTCTGAACCGACGGCTCAGCCGAAGAACGCCCAGATGACGAGCAGGACGCCCACGATGATGGCTCCGGCGACGAAGGCGTATTCGAAGGCGCCTTTTCGTTGCGGTCGCGACGGGTCGAATCCCATGGCGGTCAGTATGGTGGCTTCCGTGGTCGATCGCTCACGTCGCCTGATCGGTGCGTTGGTTCTTCTGGTGGCGCTGCTGTTCTCGGCGTGCGCCGAAGAGGTGGCTTTGCCCGCAGACGCTGATCCGGAACTCGTGGAGGGCGCTGAGGTCTTCCGAAACAGCTGCGCCCGCTGCCATGGCGCAAGTGGCCGAGGCGGCATCGGGCCCACGTTGCAGCAGATCGAGACCAAGCTCGATGATCAGGCCCAACGCGACGTGGTCGTCAACGGCCGCAAGACCATGCCCCGTTTCGGTTCGACCCTGAGCGAACGCGAAATCGATGCCGTGGTCCGCTACACCCGCGAGATCCTCTGACCCCACCATCTGCTACGTTGCTCCACCACGCGGGCGCGTGCACACCAAAGGTCAGTCTCTGTCATGTCACTTTCGTCTTTCACCCGCGTCGGCATCGTCGGGTTCTTCGCCCTGCTGGCGTTCCTCATCGTGCCGGCCACCGCGTCGGCCCAGACCGCCGGTTGCGACCTGATCGGTACCGACGGCCCGGACGTGTTGAACGGAACGGACGCCGATGAGGTCATCTGTGGTCTCGGCGGAGACGATGTCATCAACGGTGGAGGCGGCAACGATCGTCTGCTCGGCGGCCCGGGCAACGACACGATCCGGGGCGGCTCCGGCAACGACACGCTGCTCGGCGGAACGGGAGCCGACGAGCTCGATGGGGAGCGCGGCGCCGATCGGCTCAATGGACAACGTGGCGCCGACATCCTCGAAGGTGGCCGAGGCCGCGACTGGCTCCTCGGTGGCGGCGGCCTGGATTCGTGTGCTGACGCCGCCGGCCGAACTCGAGCCCGTAGCTGTGAGACCGGTGCGCTCCTGCTCGAGCGGGCTGAGCAACGTTGGGCCGCGTCCGGAGCGACGGAGTTCGTCTACGCCCGCTCGGTTGCGGAGATCTGCCCGCCCGACCAGGCGTGCGCAGCTGTACTCCGTGGCCCCGAGGTCATCCGGGTGCGCGGTGATCTTGCCATCGGGGAGCGTCCGACCACGGTTGCCCTCACCGCCGACGAACTGTTCGCTGCAGCTGCCGCTGCGATGGACGCCGGATTCGCGGTCGACTTCGACGCGGTTCACGGCCTCCCGGTGCAGTACGAGGCTTCCGAGATCGGTGTCGTGTACCTGACCGACCTCGAGCTGCGGGACGACCTGCGCGCCGCGTATTCCACGGCCCTCGAGACGTGGACCGAACGTGCGGTCGACTCGTACTCCTTCGTCTTCCGGAACATCTGCTTCTGCCCGGGCATCGTGAGCGTCGCGGTCGAGGTGGTGGACGGCGAGATCGTTGCCGAGGCGCCGGCGGACGAACCGCTTGAGGAGGAAGAGCCGTGGGTCCCAGAAGCCCAGACGATCGATGATCATCTGGCCCGAATCGGGGAGCTGCTCGATGGAACCAACATCTCGGTGAACGCAGTGTTCGACGAAGCCACGGGCGTCCCACTCGAGTACGGCTTCGACCAGAGCCGTCTCATCGCCGACGAAGAGCTCAGCGTGGTCATCGAGAACTTCACCCCGACGGCGGTCGCAGAGGAACCCGACGACGAGCCCGAAGCAGCAGACCTGCTCATCGTCGACGTGGAGGGCATCCAGGTCAACAGCGAGATCGCGGTGTCGCTCGCAGCGCTGCTCGAAGCGGCCCGGCTCGACGGGTTCAACCTGTCCGGCGGTGGTTTCCGGGACCCGGCTGCACAGATCGCCCTGCGACGGGCCAACTGCGGCACATCGGACTACGCCGTCTGGGAGATGCCGGCATCGGAATGTTCGCCCCCGACGGCGCGACCGGGCCAGTCGTTGCACGAGACCGGCCACGCCGTCGACTTCACCAACGACGGAGCGCTCATCACGTCACGTGCGAGCGCCGCCTTCGTCTGGCTCGAGGCAAATGCTCCCGGCTTCGGCTTCTTCAACCATCCCGCGGAACCCTGGCACTGGAGCATCAACGGCAACTGAGCCGGCCGCTGTCAGACCCCGTCCCTAAGGTTCGGGCACCGTTCGGTTGCCACGGTCAAAGGCACCCCGTCATTTCCATGATCGGGAACCATCGTGCTCGCAACCATCCATTCCGCCACTCTCGTCGGCGTCCACGGCCATCCGGTCCAGGTCGAGGTGCATGCCTCGGGCGGCCTGCCGGGCTTCACCGTCGTCGGCCTGCCCGATGCGTCCTGTCGCGAGGCCAGAGACCGGGTGCGGGCCGCCTTGTTGTCCAGCGGACACGATTGGCCCAGCCTCCGGATCACGGTCAACCTCGCACCGACCGAGGTGCCGAAGTCCGGGGCCGCGCTCGACCTGGCGATCGCCATCGGCATCCTCACTGCGATCGAAACGCTGAAGGTCGACGATGTGGCCGACATCGGCTTCCTGGGGGAGTTGGGGCTGGACGGCTCGATCCGACCGGTCCGCGGCGCGCTGCCGATGGCCGATCAGATCGGCACCGATCGGCTCGTCGTCTCTGCCGCGAACGCCCACGAGGTCTCGCTGCTCGAACTCGACCGGGTTCATCCGGTGGCCACCTTGAAGGAGCTCATCGCCCACATTCGCGGCGACGAGCCCTGGCCGGTCGTGCGGTCGGCGCCGCGCCCGCAACGGGTGGCGACAGCCCTCGATCTGAGCGACATCCGAGGCCAACGAATGGCGAAGCTCGCATTGCAGCTGGCGGCGACCGGTGGCCATCACCTGTTGATGGTCGGTCCGCCCGGCGCGGGCAAGACGATGCTCGCCCGCCGTCTGCCGGGGCTTCTGCCCACGCTTTCGGACGGCGAAGCGCTGGAGGTGACCCGGGTGCACTCGGCTGCCGGACGGCTTGGCGAAGACACCTCGTTGGTTCTCGATCCGCCGTTCCGGGCGCCCCATCACGGAGCGTCAGCGGTTGCGCTGGTGGGAGGCGGGTCCTCCGTGATGCGTCCGGGCGAGATCTCGCTTGCCCACCGGGGCGTGCTGTTTCTCGACGAGCTCGGCGAGTTCTCTGCCGTGGCGCTGGACGGTCTTCGCCAACCGTTGGAACACGGCGAAGTTCGTGTCAGTCGGGGCCACGGGAGTGTCGTCTATCCCGCCGGCCTGCTGCTGGTGGCTGCAATGAACCCGTGTCCGTGTGGCGAGTCCGGGGCTCCCGGAGCGTGTCGATGCTCCGACGCCGCTCGAGCCCGGTACCACCGCCGGGTGTCGGGCCCGTTGCTGGATCGGTTCGACCTCCGCATCGGGGTGGCCCGCCCCGAGCCCACCGAACTCTTCGGTGAGCCCGATGACGAACGGACGGCCGATGTTGCGGAACGGGTGTTGGCCGCTCGCAATCGTGCGTTGGCTCGCGCCGGCGTGCTCAATGCGGCGCTCCGGGGTCCGTTGCTCGACGAGCATGCGCCGGTCTCCTCCGAGGCGCAGGCGGTGCTCGAGGAAGCCCTCCGCGGCGGCCGGCTGTCGGCGCGAGGGGTGGCCCGAGTGCGGGCGGTCGCCCGAACGCTGGCCGACCTGGACGACACCGACGACGGGCCGTTGTCGCTCGAGCATCTCTGTCTCGCGATGTCGCTTCGCGTCGATCCGTTCGGATTCGCTCGATGAGCGGGGGACGGGAGATCCCCTATGAGGCGTGGCTGATGGCGCTGCTCTCGCTGCCGAGGATGGGCCCGGGCCGTCTGTCGCACCTTCTCGAGCAGGAGGACGCTCCAGCGTGTTGGGAACGCATTCGAAGCGGCGCCCCGATCCGGATTGACCGGGTCGGCGGGTCGGTGATCGATGGCTGGCGAAGCGCAGCCCGGTCGACCGAGGTCGCCGCGATGTGGGAGGGGACCCGCGAGCTGGGCGTCCACGTGGCCGAGCTCGGGGGAGCCGGCTACCCGCCCCGCCTGCTCGACGACATCGAGCCGCCGCTGCTGCTGTTCCGCCGCGGTCGTCCCATCGCCGATCACCCGACGGTGGCGATCGTGGGAACCCGGAAGTGCACGAGCTACGGCCAGCGGGTCGCGTTCGAGTTGGGGGCCGAGCTCGCCGCCGCCGGTGTCTCCGTCGTGTCCGGTCTTGCACTTGGCATCGACGCAGCCGCACATCAGGGTGCGCTGAGCGCCGCGGCGGCGCCGCCGGTCGGCGTGGTGGGGAGCGGTCTCGATGTGATCTATCCGAAGCGCAATGCGCGTCTGTGGGAGCGGGTTGCCGAGGAGGGCACGCTGCTGTCGGAGTCGCCGCCGGGGACACAGCCGGAGCCATGGCGATTCCCGGCCCGCAATCGCATCATCGCCGGGTTGGCGGATGCCGTCGTGGTCGTCGAATCCCACGAGTCGGGCGGATCGTTGCTGACGGTCGACGAAGCACAACTGCGCGATGTGGCGGTCGGTGCGGTCCCCGGGCCGATCACGTCCGGCTCGGCGACCGGCACCAACCGTCTCCTGGTCGACGGTGCGACCCCGGTTCTCGGCCTCGACGACGTGCTCGGGCTCATCGGTCACGTGGCCGCCGTGGACCGATCCGTGGCCACGGGCGAGACCGACGCGGTCTCGACCCTCCTGCAGGCCATGGGATGGGGCCCGACGCTGCTGGAACAGCTCTGCCTGCGGGTGCAGGCGGATCCGATCGAGGTCGCTGCCGAGCTCGAACGGCTGGTGGCGGAGGGACGCTGTGTGCGGTCCGGTCCATGGATCGAGCGGGTTCGATGATCGGAGGGCTCCGTCCGATTGGGCAGCCACGCAGCTACCGTCGAAGGCATGCAGAACTTCGTGGCGGAGTTTGTGCACTCCCTCACGGGTGTCTCCGACGCGACCGCGTCGGTCTACCGGAGAGATCTTCTGGCGTTCGCCGAATGGTTGGAGACGACCGGTGTGGAACGCATCGATCAGATCGACCGCCGGATGGTTCGTCGGTACCTCGCCCACCTGGATTCGCAGGGATATGCCCGGCGCACGATCGCCCGCAAGATGAGCGGACTCCGTCGGTTCTTCGACTGGTCGCGCAAGGCCGGTCACACCCAGGCCGATCCCACCGTGGGTCTTTCGACTCCCGGAGCGTCACGACACCTGCCGTCAGTACTGACGGATCGAGAGCTCGGCGGGCTCCTCGGCGATGATCCGACGGCTCGCGTCGACGAATCCGATCAGTCGCCCGACCGGTTGCGGGACGATGCCGTGCTCGAGTTGCTGTATGGAAGCGGGCTTCGAGTCAGCGAGGTGTGCTCGTTGAATCGCAACTCGGTCGACCTGCGTGGGGGCGTCGTGCGGGTGTGGGGCAAGGGCGCCAAGGAACGCATCGTTCCGCTGTCCAAGCCCGCCGTGGACGCACTGCGCTCGCACATCGAGGTGCATTTCGCCGTCGATCTGCCCGGGGACGAACCCGAAGCGATGTTCCTCAATACACGAGGACGACGCCTCACGCCAAGGGACGTTCGGCGCATTCTCGACCGCCGCGCCATAGCCCCAACGCACCCTCATGCCCTACGACACACATTTGCGACTCATCTTTTGGACGGAGGTGCCGATCTACGGACCGTACAGGAGTTGTTGGGCCACTCGGATCTGTCGACAACGCAGATCTACACGCACGTGAGCAAGGAACGCTTGCAGCGGGTGCACCGGTCCAGCCATCCCCGGGCCTAGATTTCAGCGGCACCCAGGCATCAAGGAAGAGCACCACGTGGAAGAACGAGAACGAGCAGCAGCAGAGATGCTCTGGGAGCGCTACACGGCCAAGCCGGACCGGGACACGCGTGACCAGCTGATCGTCCACTACTCGCCGCTGGTCAAGTACGTGGCCAGCCGCGTCGCCGCCGGTCTTCCCCAGAACGTCGAACAGGCCGACCTGGTCAGCTACGGCATCTTCGGACTCATCGACGCCATCGACAAGTTCGACCCCGCCCGTGGCTACAAGTTCGAGACCTACGCAATCTCGCGCATCAAGGGCGCAATGCTCGATGAGCTCCGTTCGATGGACTGGGTGCCCCGCTCCGTTCGAACGAAGGCCAAGAAGATCGAACAGGCCAACGCAAAGCTCGAAGCCAAGCTCGGCCGTGCCCCCTCGGATGAGGAGATCGCCGACGAACTCGGCATCACCGTCGCCGACCTCGATGGCATGCTCTCCAAGATCTCGTTCGTCGGTGTCGTGGCCCTCGATGAGATGCTCTCCGGTGGCGAACGCGGTGACTCTGTCACCCTCGGCGACACCATTCCCGACAAGAACGCCGGCCCGGTGGGCTCGTTCGAGGTCGAAGAAATGCGTCAGCTGCTCGCCGAATCGATCAACTCCATGTCCGAGCGCGAGAAGATCGTCCTCACGCTCTACTACTACGAGGGTCTCACCCTCGCCGAAATCGGTGGCGTCCTCGGCGTGACCGAAAGCCGGGTCTGTCAGATTCACACGAAGTCCGTTCTTCGGCTGCGGTCCCGACTGCTGGCGAACGAATACTCTCCCGCATAGGCTCAATTCCGACACTTCCCCTGTCGTTCCAATTGCACTCGGGAGTTCGCCGTGTCGGCGAGAACCGTCCTGATCTGCGTCGCCGTCTCGTGCGCGCTCCTGTTCACCCCGGCCGTCGTCAGCGCCGGAACAGCGCAACCGGCGCAAGCCCCGGATGCGCTGGTGCACCAACCGCCCGTCGATGCGCCCGTGCTCGATCCATTCCGCGATCCGCCGGAGCCCTGGCTCGCCGGCAACCGGGGCATCGAGTACGACACGGCCGTCGGTGACCTGATCCGGGCATCGGCACCCGGCGTCGTCGTCTTCGCCGGCCCGGTTGCGGGAGCCCGCCA
>CALBVR010000063.1 GCA_937969565.1 uncultured Acidimicrobiales bacterium
GACCCTCGAGGCCATGCGTGCCGAAGAAGAGGCCGAGGCTGCCGAGGGCGAAGAGGGCGCTGCCGCTCCCGCCGAGGACGCTGGAGACGACGGCGACTCCTGAGTCGCCTCGAGTCACCGGTTCGCCGAGTCGTGTTCGGCCGCAAGAAGACAGAACGCACCGGGACGCCCGCCGACCTTCTCGTGGTCGGTCTGGGCAACCCGGGTGCGGACTACGAAGGTACGCGCCACAACGTCGGTGCGGACGTCGTCGAACTGCTTGCGGAACGGAACCACGACCGGCTCAAGCCCACGAAGCAGGCAGCCACCGTTGCCGAACTGCGCATCGCCGACGCTCGCGTCGTCGTTGCCTTCCCGCAGACCTTCATGAACGACTCGGGCCGCTCGGTCCGTGACCTCGTGAAGCGACACGGCATCGAGTCGACCGACGCCATCGTCGTGGTGCACGACGAACTCGATCTCGACGTTGGCCGGGTGAAGCTGAAGGCCGGCGGCGGCCTCGCCGGGCACAACGGCCTGAAGTCGATCAACCAGCATCTGCACACGCAGGACTTCCTCCGCATCCGAATCGGCATCGGGCGGCCGCCGGGTCGACAGTCGGTGTCGGACTACGTGCTGCGCCGTCCGGGCAAGGCCGACCGGGTCGAACTCGACATCGCCGTGGAACGGGCGGCGGACGCGGTCGAACAGATGCTGCGCGTCGGTTTCGACGCCACGATGAACGACGTCAATCGATGAACCACGACGCACCGCTCGGCCCGCTCACTGGCGCGCTCGCCGAGGACCCGTCCATCGTCTCTGTCATGGGACGCCGCAGCGCCGTGCTCGCCGTCCCGGAGGCCGCACGTCCGCTCACGCTCGCCGCGATTGCGGCCGAGTCGGAGCGTCGCCCCGTGGTGGTCGCCATGCCGACGTCGACCGAAGCCGAACGGCTGCGCAGCGATCTCATCACCTACCTCGGTGAGGACGACGTTGCCATCTTCCCGGCATGGGAAACGCTGCCCTTCGAGCGCATCAGCCCGAACGTCGAAACGATGGGCCGGCGTCTCGAAGTGCTGTGGCGACTCCGATCTCCGGAGACCACCCCGAAAGTCGTTGTCTCCTCGGCTCGGGCCCTCGTGCAACGGCTCGGTCCCAACACCGACGAGGTCGAACCGATCATCATCGGCGTGGGCGATCAGATCGACGTCGGCGACCTGGCCCGAGATCTCGTCGACGCCGGCTACCGGCGAGAACCACAGGTCGAGCATCGGGGCCAGTTCGCTGTTCGTGGCTCGATCGTCGACGTGTTCCCGAGCACGGACGCGAGTCCGGTTCGCATCGACTTGTGGGGCGATGAAGTCGACCGGCTGACCGAGTTCAGCGTGAACGACCAGCGCTCCACCGTGAGTCGCTCCGAAGTCGTGATCCATGCGGCCCGAGAGGTGGTGGCCTCCGAGGCGATCGCCGAACGGGCCCACCAGCTCGTTGCATCGGAACCGTGGGGACGCGAACAGTGGGAGCGCCTGTCCGACGGCGAGTTCTTCGACGGCATGGAGTCCTGGTTGCCGTGGCTGTCGGAGAAGGATCAGGTTCTGGCCGACCATCTCGACGAGGAGAGCCTCATCGTTCTCGTGGAGCCGCGACGACTTCGTGACCGCGCCGGCGACATCCTCGCCGAGGAAGCCGACCTGGCGTCGACGCTCGCCCGAACCTGGGGTGCCGCGTCCGAGGACGAGGACTCCGCCGACGTCTTCCCCCGCCTGCACGTGCCGTTCGACCGCATGCTGCTCGGGACGAGCGCCCCGGTCTGGACGATGACCCTGGCGCCCGAAGGTCCCGACGTTGCGACCATGGCCGCGACCGGATGGGAGTCTGCGCTCGGCGACCCGCCGCCGCTCGTGACCCAGCTGGAACGCCTGATCGCCGACGGCTTCCGTGTCGTCATCGGGGCCGACGGAGCCGGTACGGCGCCCCGGCTTGCCGTGCTTCTCGCCGAAACTGCGGGAGTCCACCTCCCGGTGCTCGAGGAGCTCACCGGCGACGAGAACGGCATCGTCGTCGCACCGCTCGAACGTGGCGCTGTGTTCACCGCGTCGAAGCTCGCCGTCATGTCCGAGTCGGACCTCACCGGCCGCCGCCGTACACACCGCAAGGCCCGTGCCCGCCAGAAGGCCGCCTCGCAGGACACCTTCGACGACCTGTCGCCCGGCGACTACGTCGTCCACCATCAACACGGTGTCGCCCGCTTCGCCGGCATGGTGACCCGCGCGATCGGGGGAGTGGAGCGCGACTACCTGCTGCTCGAATACCGCGGCGACGACAAGCTCTACGTGCCGACCGACCAGATCGGGATCGTGCGTCACTACACCGGTGGCGACAGCCCGTCACTGTCGAAGATGGGTGGCAGCGAGTGGGCGAAGACCAAGTCGAAGGTTCGGTCCGAGGTCAGCGAGATCGCCCAGGAGCTCGTCGTGCTCTACCAGAAGCGGGTCACCGCCGAAGGCCACGCCTTCGCGCAGGACACGCCGTTCCAGGCCGAGCTCGAAGACAGCTTCCCGTTCCAGGAGACGCCCGATCAGCTCGTCGCCATCGACGACGTCAAGGGCGACATGGAACGGCCGTACCCGATGGACCGCCTGGTCGTCGGTGATGTCGGCTTCGGCAAGACCGAAATCGCCGTCCGGGCCGCGTTCAAGGCGGTGCAGGACGGCAAGCAGGTTGCCGTGCTCGTGCCGACCACGCTGCTCGCCCAGCAGCACCACCAGACCTTCTCTGAACGGTTCGCCAGCTTCCCGGTGCGAGTCGAGGTGCTCAGCCGCTTCCTCACCAACGCGCAGGCCAAGAAGGTCATCCAAGGCGTGAACGAAGGTTCCGTCGACGTCCTGGTCGGCACGCACCGAATGCTCAACCAGGAATTGCACTTCAAGGACCTCGGGCTGCTGATCGTCGACGAGGAGCAGCGATTCGGCGTCAAGCACAAGGAAGCGATCAAGTCGTTGCGCACCGACGTCGACGTACTCACGCTCACGGCCACGCCGATTCCACGAACGCTCGAGATGAGTCTCACCGGTATTCGAGACATGACCCTGCTGCAGACGGCGCCGTCGGAACGTCAGCCGATCCTGACGTACGTCGGCGAGCAGAACGATCGCGCCATCGCCGAAGCGATCCGTCGAGAACTGCTTCGCGAGGGCCAGGTCTTCTTCGTGCACAACCGGGTCATGGACATCGAGCACACCGCGGCGAAGATCCGCGAGCTCGTACCCGAAGCCCGGGTGGCCATCGCTCACGGCCAGATGGACGAGGGCACGCTCGAAGGTGTCGTGCTCGACTTCTGGGAGGGCGAGTACGACGTGCTGGTCTGCACCACGATCATCGAGTCCGGCATCGACATGCCGTCGGTCAACACGCTGGTCGTGGACCGGGCCGACCTCCTCGGACTCGGCCAGATGCACCAGCTGCGCGGTCGCGTGGGCCGCTCCGGCCAGCGGGCCTACGCCTACCTCATGGTCCCGCCCGAGAAGTCCCTGTCCGAACAGGCCTACGAACGGTTGAAGACCATCGGGGAGGCCACCGACCTCGGTTCGGGCTTCAAGATCGCGATGCGTGACCTCGAGATTCGTGGTGCCGGCAACCTGCTCGGGTCCGGCCAATCCGGCCACATCGCCGCCGTCGGGTACGACCTGTACTGCCAGATGGTCACCGAGGCCGTCAACGAGCTGAAGGGCGAGTCCGTCGAGGAAGCCGACGAGCTCACCGTCGAGCTGCCGATGAAGGCGTTCCTGCCGGAGAGCTACATGACCACGGAGGATCAGCGGCTGGAGGCGTACCGTCGCCTCGCATCGCTGCGTACGGCCGAAGAGGTCGCCGATGTCCGGGCGGAATGGGAGGACCGGTACGGACCCGTTCCCGAACCGGCAGAGAACCTGCTCGACGTGGCGCTCGTGCGCACGGCGTGCATCCGAACGGGCATCACCGAGCTCACCGTCACGAAGGGCCCGGGGTTCGGTGGTCCGGACCATCTCGTCCGCATGTCGCCGCTCTCCCTGCCGACCTCCAAACAGATTCGCCTGGACCGCATCTACAAACACTCGCTGTATCGCGAAGCCGACGGTGGCTTCCTGCAGCTCGGTGTGAAGAAGGGCGGACCGAAGACGGGAAGCCTCGCCAAGCAGATCGTCCTCGCCCTCGAAGATCTCGTCCCGGTGGACGACCAAGAACCCGAGAAGGTGCCATCATGAATCACGTGATTCGACGTTCATCCCTCATCCTCATCGCGCTCGCCGCACTGGTGTTCAGTGCATGCGCGGGCGGCTCGGCCGACGCCATCAGCGTCGGCGACCGGAGCATCAGCCACGACGGCCTCGCCCAAATGATCAACGGACTCGACGCCGGGCCTGTCGGCGACGTGCCGGCGACCGTCTCGGCGGATCAGGCACGCGCCGTCGGCAACGTGTGGATCGTCGACGCGGCTGCGGCCGAGTACCTCCGCTCGGAGGGCATCGAGATCGACGACGCCGCCCGCGAAGAAGCCGAGACGTTCATCGCCGAAGCCGTGCAGGCCGGCCAGATCGGCGACCTCGATCCGTCGTCCGAGGGCTACGAGGCGCTCGTGAACAACATCTGGATCTCCGGCCAGCTGCAGGGTCTGCAGGCGGATCCGGCCGCCGAGGCCGCCATCACCGAACTGTTCGACAGCGCCGAGGTTGCCTCCAACATCGGCGTGTGGGACCCGGCCAGCGGCCAGATCCTTCCTCCGGTCATCGGTTCCAACTGACCTGATGGGCTCCGTGATCGTCGTCGGGCTCGGCCCGGCTGGTCCGGAACTGATCACCAACGAAACCGCGCAGCTGCTGAACGGCGACGCACCGGTGCTGGTTCGGACCGCTCGGCATCCTGCGGCCGACAACATCTCGTACACGGCGTCGTTCGACCATCTCTACGAGACGCACGAGACCTTCGAGGCCGTCTACGAGGCGATCGTGGACGCCCTCGTGTCTCTGGCGAGTGAACACGGCGAGGTCGTCTACGCCGTGCCCGGGTCGCCGGTGGTGGCCGAGCACACGGTGGAACTGCTCAGAGCCGATGAACGGGTCGACGTCGTGGTGAAACCGGCCCTCAGTTTCGCGGAGCTGGCGTGGGTGGCTCTCGGCATCGATCTGATGACCGAAGCGGTGACCATCGTCGACGCACATCGCTTCGTCGAGGACGCCGCAGGCCGGCTCGGCCCGATGCTCGTCACCCAGGTGCACTCGGCCGAGGTGTTGGAGGAGGTGATCCTCGAACTCGACGACATCGCCCCGGAAACCGTCACCATCCTCCAGGGCCTCGGCACGACCGCCGAGCGGGTGGCCGCGGTGCCGTTCGCTGAGCTCGGCGCTGCGCTCGAACCCGACCACCTCACATCGCTGTGGATTCCCCGACTTGCCGAGCCCGTCGCCGCCTCGTTCGTTCGCTTCGACGAGCTGGTCCGACGGCTGCGCTCGGAGTGCCCGTGGGACCAGAAGCAGACGCACGGTTCTCTTCGTCCGTTCCTGATCGAGGAGGCGTACGAGGTCCTCGAATCCATCGATGCCGTCGTCGACGATCCGGACGTCGGCTACCCGGACCTCGAAGAGGAACTCGGCGATCTACTCTTCCAGATCTTCTTCCACTCACGGCTCGCTGCGGAAGAGGGCCGCTTCACCGTCGCCGACGTGGCGGACGGCATCCACGACAAGCTGCACTCCCGCCACCCCCACGTCTTCGGCGACGCTGATGCCGACGCCACCGTCGCCAACTGGGAACAGGCCAAGAAGGCGGAGAAGCAGCGAGACAGCGTGCTCGACGGCATCCCGGCGGCGCTGCCGGCCCTGTTGCACGCACTCAAGACCCAGAAGCGGGCGGCGACAACCGGTTTCAGCGGGCCGGACCTCGACTGGGCGTTGGCCGACGTCGCAGACGAGTTGCAGGAAGTCACCGAGGATCCAAGCGAGGCCGAGATCGGCGATCTGCTGTTTGCCGCGGTGCAGGTTGCACGAATGCAGTCGGTTGATCCCGAGACGGCGCTGCGGGGCGCCACCGGCCGGTTTGCCGCTCGATTCCGGGTGGTCGAGGCCACGGCAACGGCTCGGGCAATCGATCTCACGACTGCGGACATGGACACCCTCACCTCGCTGTGGCGGGAGGCCAAAGCGAGCGTGGGCTGAGTCCGGCCTGCTCCACCCGAAACCGATCGGCCATCGCTGCCAGCGATCGCAGGCGCCGCTCGCATCGGAGAGTGATGGGGAAGGGTCGGCAAATCACTCGAGCCGCCGGTGTAGTTTTGGGCCCGGGCGTTGGCGTTCCAGAGGAACCCACGCCCATTGACGTGCACGTGCACCGCCCAAACCGAACTTCGGGCGAATCGCAGAGGAGAACGCAGTGACAACCATCGAATCGGTTCTTGGCCGCGAGGTCATCGACTCCCGGGGCAACCCGACCGTCGAGGTGGAGGTTGCCACCTCCAGCGGTGCCGTCGGCCGGGCTCTGGTGCCCAGCGGCGCATCCACCGGCCAGTTCGAGGCCGTCGAGCTCCGTGACGGCGGCGACCGGTACATGGGCAAGGGTGTCCTCACCGCCGTCGGCTTCGTCAACACCGAGATCGCCGACGCGGTCACCGGCATGGAGGTCACCGGCCAGCGGGCGATCGACCAGGCGATGAACGATCTCGATGGCACGCCCAACAAGGGACGTGTCGGCGCCAACGCCATCCTCGGCGTGTCGCTGGCAGCTGCCCACGCCGCTGCCTCCGACGTCGGCCTCCCGCTGTATCGGTACATCGGCGGACCGCACGCCCACGTGCTCCCGGTGCCGATGATGAACGTGTTGAACGGCGGCGAGCACGCCGACAACAACATCGACCTCCAGGAATTCATGATCATGCCGGTCGGTGCAGCCTCGTTCTCCGAGGGCCTCCGCTGGGGCATCGAGACCTACCACACGCTCAAGAAGGTCCTGCATGAGCGTGGCCTGAGCACGGCAATCGGCGACGAGGGCGGTTTTGCCCCGAACCTCGGCTCCAACGAGGAAGCGCTGCAGCTCCTCATGGAAGCGATCGAGAAGACCGGCCTGACCCCGGGTGACGACATGGCGCTCACGATGGATGTGGCTTCGTCCGAGTTCTTCAAGGACGGCAACTACGTCCTCGCCGGCGAGGGCCGCACGCTCAACCCCGACGAGATGGCCGGCTACCTGGCCGAACTCGCCGGCCGTTACCCGATCGTGTCGATCGAAGACGGCATGGACGAAGAGGACTGGGACGGCTGGGCTGCGCTCACCAACGCCATCGGCGACAGCGTGCAGCTCGTCGGCGATGATCTGTTCGTCACCAACTCCGAGCGACTCCAGCGGGGAAGCGATCAGGACATCGCGAACTCGATCCTGGTGAAGGTCAACCAGATCGGATCGCTCACCGAGACGCTCGAAGCGGTCGGCCTTGCCACCCGCTCCGGCTACACCTCCGTGATGTCGCACCGCTCCGGCGAGACCGAAGACGCGACGATCGCCGACCTTGCCGTCGCCGTGAACTGCGGACAGATCAAGACCGGCGCTCCGGCCCGCTCTGACCGCGTCGCCAAGTACAACCAGCTGCTTCGGATCGAGCAGGATCTCGGCGAGGCTGCCGTCTACCCCGGCAAGGGAGCCCTGGCCGGCGGATGAGCCGACCCGCCCCACGTTCGCAGACCCGGCCGGGCCCACGCCCGCGGCCGCAGCCCGCACGTCGGGCTCGACCCGAACGCGCCCATACGCCGGTTCGCCGGGGCCGCCCAGCCACCGGAGCCGAACGGATCCGCCGAGGTGCAACGGCCCGCAGCGCGGCCTCGCAACGCTCAGTGGAACGCACGGTGATGCGCTGGCTTCGGCCGATGACCCGCTTCATGGCGCGGCTCGGGCTGGCGGCGATCATCTTTGCCGTCTTCGTCTTCGGCGTGTTCCCGACCGGCCGATACGTCGAGCAACGCCAGGAACTCGAACGGGCGACCACGGAACTGCAGCAACTCGAGGCCGAGAACGAAGCGCTCCGGGATCGGGTGGATCGGCTCGAGAGCGACGAGGAGATCGAACGCGTCGCCCGGTCCGAGTACGACCTCGTGCGACCCGACGAAGAGGTCTACGCCGTTCTTCCGCCCGCCGGGGGCTGAACGACCCACCGACCTTGCGTCATCCAGAAGGCGCGGTACCCTCGCGTTCGGCGCCGGAAGTCTGCCTTCCGGATCACGCTGCGTGAGTGAGGTGAGTACCGGGTGAGACGATTCCGACGGCTGTCGACCGTCGTGGTGATGATGGCGCTGATCGGCGCGACGTTGTCGCTTTCACTGCCTGCCGCCTCGCAGGCGTT
The DNA here is from genome assembly GCA_937969565.1 of uncultured Acidimicrobiales bacterium. GTDB lineage: Bacteria > Actinomycetota > Acidimicrobiia > Acidimicrobiales > SHLQ01 > SHLQ01. The sequence goes on from CALBVR010000063.1 coordinate 8,342, forward strand.
CACCTGCAACGGACAGGTGGCAACGATCGTCGGGACCGAGGGTCGGGACTACCTGGTGGGAACCCCGGGGCCCGACGTGATCGTTGCGCTCGGCGGGTCGGACCGCGTTCGCTCGCTCGGCGGCGACGACGTGATCTGTGCCGGTGCCGGACGCGATCGCGTCTGGGCGGGTGGCGGCAACGACCGGATCGAAGGCGGCCCGGGTCGCGACCGTCTCCTGGGACAGGGCGGAGACGACACCGTCCTCGGCGGCTCCGGACGCGACGCCGTGAAGGGCGGTCAGGGCAGCGACGTCGTCAACGGCGGCATCAGCACCGACACCTGCCTCGCCGGAGAAACCGTTCGAAACTGCGAGAAGGGCGACCTCGCCGCGCAGCCGGCAGTCGATCGGGTGCTCCACATCAGCATCGACGGGTTGCGTCCCGACCACATCACCACCGCACTCATGCCGAACCTCCGATCGTTCGTCGATCGCAGTGCATCGACGATGAACGCCCGCACGGACCCCGACTCCACCAAGACGCTGCCGAATCACACCGCGCAATTCACCGGTCGACCCGTGTTCGGGGACAACGGCCACGGCATCACGTACAACGAGGACATGTTTCGGACCGTCCACGACGAGGCCGGAGAGTATGTGGCGTCGGTGTTCGATGTGGTGCACGACAATGGCGGCCGCACGGCCGTGTATGCGGGCAAGAGCAAGTTCGACATGATCGACCGGAACTGGAATGGCACGTTCGGGGCAGAGGATCGAACGGGCGAGAACAACGGGCGCGACAAGCTCGACGTCTTCGAACGCAATGATCCGGTCGACTCGGTCGACGTGTTCCTCGACGACCTCGAGGCGATGGCGGCGCTCGAGTACGTGTTCTTCCACATTCGGAGTCCAGACGAGTTCGGGCACTCCGGCGGTTGGGGCAGCAGCCTCTACCGCGAGGGAGTGGCCGAGGCCGACCTGGTGTTCGGGCGATTGATCGACGCCATCAGCGCCAACCCGACCTGGGCGAACTCGACGGCGATCATCGTGGTCTCCGACCACGGCGGCCCGCTCGGGGAAGACCTCCACAGCGAGTGGACCTCCCCCGAGAACTACACGATTCCGTTCATCGTGTGGACGCCGACGGTGGCTTCTGGAGCGGACCTCTACGTGCTCAACGCTGGCGTGCGCCGAGACCCGGGAACCGGGCGGCCGCTGCTCGACGGCGTACAGCCGATTCGCGGCCACGAGGCCGCCAATCTTGCACTCGACCTGCTCGGTCTCCCCGCGGTGCCCGACTCGACCTTCAACCGGGCGCAGGATCTGCGGGTCGACCTCGGGTGAAGCCGCCCGGTTGTCCTATCGTTGTCGGATGACCTTGAACCACCCCCAGCTCGAGTCGGTCGACGCGGTTCTCGCCGAGCTCGGTCGTCACGACTACCTGGCGGATCGGGGGCTCGCCACGTCGATCTTCCTCGCCGCCCACCTGCAACGTCCGTTGTTGTTGGAAGGGGAGGCCGGGGTGGGCAAGACGGAGGTCGCCAAAGTCATCAGTGCGGCAACCGGTGCCGACCTGATCCGTCTGCAGTGCTACGAGGGGATCGATTCCTCCCAGGCCCTCTACGAGTGGAACTACACGCGTCAGCTGCTCCACCTCCGGACGGCCGAGGCCACCGGGGAAGCAACGTCGGTCGACTCGGAAGAGCTCGAAGACGAGCTGTTCACGGATCGCTACCTGATTCGCCGACCGTTGCTGTCGGCAATCGACCACGATGACGCAGTGCCGCCGGTGCTGCTGATCGATGAGGTCGATCGGGCCGACGACGAGTTCGAGGCGTTTCTCCTCGAGGCGCTGTCCGACTACTCGGTGACCGTGCCCGAGCTCGGCACGTTCCGGGCCGATCGTCCGCCGCTGGTGATCATCACGTCGAATCGCACCCGAGATGTGCACGATGCCTTGAAGCGCCGAGCGCTCTATCACTGGGTGGAGCATCCCGACTTCGAACGTGAGGTCGCCATCATCAACGCGAAGGCGCCTTCGGTCAGCGCAGATCTGGCCCGTCAGGTTGCTTCGGCCACCGCCCAGTTCCGCGAGATGGGGATGTACAAGCCGCCGGGGATCGCCGAGACGCTTGATTGGGCGAATGCACTCCATCTGTTGTCGGAGCAGCAGCTCACGGAGGAGGTCGTCGATGCCACCCTGGGGACGCTCCTGAAGTACCGCGAGGACCAGGAACGTGCTCGGCGGGCGGGCTTGGAGAGCGTGATCGAGATCGCGCTCGGCGCCTGACCCGATGACCTCACCGTCCGCAGAGGCTCCGGCGCCGGACGTCGAACGGATCGCCGTTGGCTTCGTCCATTGTCTGCGCAGCGGCGGGTTGACCGTGCCGGTCAGCATGTCGCTGCGATTCCGTCAGGCGCTCGACGCCGTGGGTCTGGACCGCGGCGACGATGTCTACTGGGCGGGGCGCGCCACATTGCTGACGCGGCCGGAGGATCTGGCGATGTACAACGCCATGTTCCTTGCGTTCTTTCACCGGAACGGCACCGGCTTCAAGGTTCGGTTCGAGGACGAGGCGGAGTCCGCTTCGTTGGCGGCCGACGACGGCGATGGCGAGGGCAACGACACCGCGGGCGACGACGACGTTGTCGCCCTGCGCTACTCGGCGGCTGAGGTGTTGGGGGAGAAGGACTTCGCCGAGTTCACGAAGGCAGAGCTTGCCGAAGCCCAGAAGGTCATGGCCCGGATGCGCCTGCAACCGTCGCAGCGCTCGTCCCGCCGTCGTGTTCCCGCGGTGCGTGGGTCCCGGAACGATCTTCGCCAGACCGTGCGGGCGGCCATGCGGACGGCCGGCGAGCCGCTGAGTCTGGCGACGACGACCACGGGCACCCGAACCCGGCGGCTCGTCCTGTTGCTCGACGTGAGCGGTTCGATGGAACCGTATGCACGCGTGCTGATCCGGTTCGCGCATGCCGCGGTCGTGGGGCGCGGCCGCGTGGAGGTCTTCGGCCTCGGGACCAGGTTGACGCGGCTCACCCGACAGCTGGGTTCGCACGATGTCGATGAGGCGGTGTCGGCGGCGGCGGAGTCCGTCGTGGATTGGAGCGGCGGCACTCGGCTCGGCGAGGCCATCGGCATTTTCAACTCGGAGTGGGGCGTTCGGGGGATGGCCCGCGGGTCGATCGTGGTCATTCTGAGCGACGGTTGGGATCGTGGCGACCCCGAGGTGATGAGCGCAGAGATGGAACGTCTGCAACGCACGGCGCACTCGGTGATCTGGGTGAACCCGCTCAAGGCGAGTCCCGGCTACGAGCCGATCGCCCGCGGGATGGCCGCCGCGATGCCACACATCGACACCTTCCTCGAAGGCCATTGCCTCGATTCGCTCAGCACCCTCGCCGACGCCATCGGCGCCTGACCCAAATGGTGCCTGGCACCTCTTCGGGCAAAAGGTGCCAGGCCCCTTACGCAGCGCAAGGTGCCAGGCACGTTGGGTGGTTGACGCTTGGGCGGCGGCTGGAATCACGTGGAGGTCAGCTTGAGCGGTAACGTGCAACCATGAAGGAGCTGCTGAACGACCTCGATCGATGGCAGAAGCAGGGCAAAGCGATTGCTGTCGCCCGAGTCGTCGACCTCGACGGGTCCGGCCCCCGGCTGCCCGGAGCGGCAATGGCGGTCAACGAAGACGGTCACGTGGCTGGCTCCGTGTCCGGAGGCTGTGTCGAAGGCGCCGTCGTCGCAGAAGCGCTCAATGTGATCGAGACGGGGGAGCGTCGAATGGTGACGTTCGGGTACTCCGACGACGAAGCATTCGCAGTTGGACTCACCTGCGGAGGAACCATTCACCTGTTCCTCGAACCGCTGGACTGGTAGCTCGTGCCTGAGACCCCGCTGTATGCGACGCTGAGTGCTGCGATCCGCGCCGAGGCGCCCGTTGCACTGGCCACCGTCATCGAAGGCCCCCACCTCGGGGCAAAGTCGCTCGTCCGTCCCAACGAGGAGCCGATCGGCTCGCTCGGCGACGAGGACCTCGATCGAGTCGTCGTCCGAGACGTCCTCGGCGAACTCGCGGCTGGCCGCACAGGCATCCGTCGCTACGGCGCGCAGGGACAGGCCCGCGAAGACACGGTCGCTGTGTTCATCGAGAGCTTTGCCCCGCCGCCCCAAATGGTCATCTTCGGAGCCGTCGACTTCACCGCAGCCCTCGCCAAGGTGTCCAAGTTCCTCGGCTACCGCGTGACCGTCTGTGACGCACGAGAGATGTTTGCCACCCACCAGCGGTTTCCCATGGCCGATTCGGTCGTCGTGGATTGGCCGGATCGTCTTCTGGACGAGATCGGTCCCGGGCTCGCCGAACGCGACGCCATCGCCGTGCTCACCCACGACGCAAAGTTCGACATTCCGGCCATCACCTCGGCGCTCGAAACGAGTGTCGGCTACATCGGTGTGATGGGATCTCGCCGGACGCACGACGACCGGACGAAGCGGCTCGAAGATGCCGGTGTCACCGCCGCAGGCTTCGCCCGCCTGCGCTCACCGATCGGTCTCGACCTCGGCGGCCGCACTCCGGAGGAGACAGCGATCTCCATCGTCGCCGAGATCATTGCGCTGCGAACCGGCCGTGACGTTCCCGCACTTCGCGACACCGATGGCCCGATTCACCGCTGAACGGTCAACCGCCTCGCACCGAGAACGTGGCGTTCCAGGTCTCGGCGGTCGCGTCGTTGATCGACAGTTGCCAGGTGTAGCGCTTGCCCTTCGGCAGCGGAATCGCTCCGAAGTTGATGCCGAGTGGCACCCACAGTGGTGTTCCGGGCGCAACACCCGCCGGTCGGCCTGCTTCGAACTGGCCGGCCAGGGACACCGGTTTGGCGTTGATCATCACCGCTCGACCGTCCTCGTCGATGAGGTCCAGGCGCCAGTTGTGTTTGACGTTGGCCTGATCCCAGGGCACAGCGATGCGGACGGCCACGGAAATGTGCTGCGGGTTCGGGCCGATCACGCCCAATCCGCCGCCGAGGATGAAGAGTTTCCCATCGGAGACCTGCACGGCGTCCGCCATCAACACGATGGCATGGAACGCGGGCGGGTTGAACTCGAGGTCTGGTTGGTCCACGACGCCGACTCTACCGGCCCCGACCGTGTCGGGCGTCTGCAGTTGGGTCGTCGGCCATGACCGTCGCTGCAGTGCTCCTCGCCGCCGGCGGCGGTACCCGCTTCGAAGGTGCGGTCCACAAGCTGCGGGCCGATCTCGGCGGGCGGGCCGTGTTGCGCCGTTCGCTGGAGGCGGCACGAGGCGCTGGTGCCGACGAGTTGGTCGTCGTCGTGGGGGCGGAGCGATTCGACGACCTGCTTCCCGACGATGTCACCGTGATCGTGAACGACGCGTGGGCGGACGGCCAGGCGGGCTCGCTGCAGGCGGCGGTGGCCCACGCCCGTCACCGGGAGCACGATGCCATCGTCGTCGGCGTGGCCGACCAGCCACTCGTCGGACCCGGCGCCTGGGCTGCCGTCCTCGCAGCCGATGCGCCGATCGCTGTCGCCTCGTTCAACGGTGACCGAAGGCCTCCGGTACGGTTGGCGCAGGACGTCTGGGATCTCCTGCCAACCGAGGGTGACGAAGCGGCCCGCGTGCTGCTGCGAGCCCGACCCGACCTGGTGACCGCAGTACCGGTCTCCGGTACCGCCGACGACATCGACACCACCGAGGAGCTCCTCCGAATGGACCAACATCTGGCCGACATCGAGGCGGTCACCGAGCTGCTGGGTCGTCGGCCGCAGGGGCAATTCACCGTCGCCGTCCGAGGCGATGACGGTGGCCCCATCGTCCTGCGAAACCATCCGGTATTGGACGACGGACGACCCATGCCGACGCTCTACTGGCTCTGTGGCGCCCGCGAGTCCATGCTCGTCGGGCGGCTCGAGTCGATGAAGGGCGTGCGCCGAGCTGAAGCCGATCTCGGACTCGACGTGATCGCCGAGGCGCACGATCGATATCGCCGCGAACGCGACGCCGAACTGGAGGAGGCAGGCGTCCAGCCCGAGCACCGGCCAACCGGCGGTGTCGGCGGAACCCGTGTCGGCGTCAAATGTCTCCACGCCCACTATGGCTGGTGGCTCGCTGGCGGCGACGACCCGGTCGGCCAGTGGGTGGCCGATCATCTCCACGAAGTCGACCATGCGAACTGGCCGGCACCACCCGACGAGGAATCCTGATGACACGACCCGTCTATGCCGGCATCGATTGCGGCACGAACTCGACCCGCCTCATCATCGGCGACGGCGAGCAGACATTCGAACGAGAAATGACGATCACGGGCCTGGGCCGCGGTGTCGATTCCACCGGCATGCTGTCGCCGGAGGGGATCGAGCGGGTCCGAGCGGCTCTCGAGAACTACCGCACGATCATGGACCGCTACGAGCTGGCGGGTACGCGGATGACTGCCACCTCCGCCGCTCGGGACGCATCGAACCGGGACGACTTCTTCGCCGTGGCCGAGGCGACGGTCGAGGTGACACCGGAGCTCATCTCCGGACACGAGGAGGCCGAGCTGTCGTTCCTCGGTGCCACCGCAGAGCTGGACCCCGCCGACGGCCCCTTCCTGGTGTTCGACATCGGCGGAGGGTCGACGGAGTTCGCCATCGGCAGCAGCCGGATGGAAGGCGGAATCTCGACCGACATGGGAAGCGTCCGATTCTCGGAGAAGTACATCGAGTCCGATCCTCCGCTGCCCGAAGAACTGCTCGCCTGCCTGTCGGTGGCGGAGACACACCTTGACGATGTCGTCCGGGAGGTCCCGATCGTCCTC
>CALBVR010000064.1 GCA_937969565.1 uncultured Acidimicrobiales bacterium
TGACCCGGAAGGAGCCCGCCCCCGTGCCTGAGCTCCTGCGCACACTTCCTGTCACCCGCATCGTGACCACGGCCGCCGCGCTCGACGGTGCAGCCGTTCCCGACGATGCGTTGATCCTGCGTACGGCGCCCGACGAAGCGCTCGTCATCCACGCCGAGGCGGCAGATCCCGACTCCGTCACCGTCGACGACGCTCATGCCATCGTCGTCGCCGACGCAGGCTGGTCCGGAGGATGGATCCCAGCCGCAGCTGGCGAGACGTTCCTCGACGGAAACTGCTCGTGGGTCCGGCCGACCGATCGCCCCGCGTTCGCGCAGGGGATGGTGGCGCACCTCCCGGTCAAGCTCTGGTTCGAAGCGGAGCGCACGCTGTTCGTCGTGCCCCACGTCTCCGGCCACGAACTCACGAACCGGCTCCGGGAAGGCGGCATCGCATGAACGAATTCTGGGAAGCCAAGGTCGCCCTGCAATGGGGCACGCTGAAGCCGAGCTACGACGTCGTCATCATCGGTGGCGGCGGCCACGGCCTCGCCACCGCCTACAACCTCGCGCTGCGACACGGCATCACCAACGTGGCCGTGCTCGAACGCAGCTACATCGGCGGCGGCAACAGTGGCCGGAACACCACCGTCATCCGCTCGAACTACGGCAAGCCCGAACCGGTGCGCTTCTACCAGCGGTCACTGGAGCTCTATCGCGATCTCGAAGCCGAAACCGAACGCTGGATGATGCACGACGAGCGCGGGCTCTGGTGGATCACCCACACCGAGGCCGGCCGCCGCACCGAGATCGCCCGAGCCGAGATCAACCGGGCCTTCGGGGCCGATACCCGGTTCGCCGAGCCCGAAGAGATCGAGCGCGAGATCCCGGGCATCAACATGAACCCCGCTGGCGAGTTCCCTGTGCTCGGCGGGTCGTTTCATGCCGGCGGTGCGACCGCTCGCCATGACCGGGTCGTCTGGGCGCTGGCCGAAGGGGCGATGCGGGCCGGCGTCGACATCATCCAGGGCGTCGAGGTCACCGGGCTCAAGGTCGAGAACAATCAGATCGTCGGCGTGGAAACCACGCAGGGCAGCATCGCCACCGAAACCGTCGTCAGCGCGGTCGGCGGGCATGCGACCTCGGTGGCCGACATGGCGGGCGTTCGCCTGCCGATTCGCACCCATCCACTGCAGGCATTCGTCACCAATCACTACGAGGGCACCTTCGATGCCATCGTCGCTTCCATCGATCTCGGCTTCTACGTGAGCCAAACCGCACGAGGCGAAATGCTCGGTGGCGCCCACATCGACCCGCAGCCCAGCTACAGCCGTCGATCCGACCACCACTTCATCTCGTCGATCGCGAAGCGCATCACCGCACTCTTCCCATTCATGGGCGACCTTCGAGTCCTCCGACAGTGGACCGGCTCGTGCGACATGTCCCCCGACTACTCCCCCGTCATGGGTCGCACCCCGGTCGACGGATTCCTCATTACCACCGGCTGGGGAACCTGGGGCTTCAAGGCGATCCCGGCAGGTGGCGAAGCGATGGCCGAACTCGTGGCCACCGGCACCACACCGGAACTGATCGCCCCGTTCAGCCTCGACCGGTTCGCAAAGGATCGAGCACTGGCCGACCGCGGAAGCTCCGGGACCCACTGATGTCGCTTCGAATCACCTGCCCGACCTGCGGACCCCGTTCAGCAGAAGAATGGATCCACGGAGAGATGTTCGACGTGCCGGACTCGATCACCGACACCGACGAGTGGGACGTGGACCGCGGCTTCTTCCACAACAACCCCGAAGGGTTGGTGCAGGAGGCCTGGTTCCATCTGTACGGCTGCCGGCGATGGGTGGTCATCACCCGAGACACCCGAACGGACGAGATCCTCAGCTGACGGTCGCCGACGCGAGTTCGGTCTTCGACCCGCGCCGCTGGAACCAGCCGACCATCGGATCCGAATAGCGGGTGGCGATCGGGCCGAGCACAGCGGTGATCAGCACGTACGCAGCGGCCAACGCACCGAGCTCCGGGCCGTCGGCAAGATCGACACCGAGCGCGGCGATCACGATCGAGAACTCGCCGCGAGCGATGAGGACCGTGCCGGCCCGATATCGACCGCGGGTGCCCACCTCCATCCGTCGAGCCGCATACCAGCCGGTGAGAATCTTCGCCGCCGCCGTGAGGAAGGCCAGGAGAACCGCCCAGCCGAGCATCCCGATCAGGTCCCGCGGGTCGATCTGGAACGTGAAGAACACGAAGAACGTTGCGGCGAAGAGGTCGCGTAGCGGCGACACGAGCACGAGGACCCGCTCCTCCGTTCGACCGGACAGCGCGAGGCCAACGAGAAACGCACCAATCGCACCGGAAACATCGAACGACTGCGCGATGCCGGCGACCAGCAGCACCAGGCCGAACACAGCCAGCAGCAACGTCTCGTCGTTGCCGCGACCCAACTGATCACTCAACCCGCGACCGAACCGAAGCGCCGCCAGCAGGATCACCGTGACGACCACGAGCGCAATCGCCACGCTTCCGAGCGTCTCGGTCAGCGTCCCACCGACGATCACCGCAGCCACGACCGGCAGGTAGATGGCCATGGCCAGATCCTCGATCACGAGCAGGTTGAGCACCGACTTGGTCTCGCGGTTACCGACCCGACCGAGGTCGGCGAGCACCTTGGAGATCACGCCGGACGACGACACCCAGGTGACACCGGCCAGCAGCGTGGCGGCAAGCGGAGACCACCCGAGCAAGAGCCCGAGCGCAAGGCCGATTCCCGCACTGCTGAACATGTCGACCAGACCTGGCGGAATCCCTGTCCGCAAACCCTCCCGAAGTTCGACGTCGGAGTACTCGAGGCCGAGCGCGAACAGCAGCAGGAGCACGCCGATCTCCGCCGCCAGCGAGACGAAGTCCTCGCTCACATCCAGGGTGACGATGCCGCCCTCGCCAAAGACGAGGCCGGCGATCAGGTACAGCGGCACGGCGGTAATGCCGAGCCGACCCGCCAACCGGGCGAGCATGCCCAGCCCGAAAATGAGCGCGCCGACCTCGATGAACGCGAGGGCCGTTTCCGCCGAACCGGCGGCCAGTACGGGCACCACTACCCGCAGAGGGTCGTGCGCAGTTGCTGAACCTCGTCCTTGGAACCAACGATGATGGCGATGTCACCCGCAAAGAAGGTGAAGTCCGGGCCCGGCGATGGCAACGGGCGGGCGTTGCGGATCACGGCGATGATGGACGCGCCGGTCTTGCTCCGGTACTCGCCCTCGCCAATCGTGCCGCCGACACCGGGGGCAGCGTCGCCCAGTTCGACCCAATCCAGCGAGAACCCGGCCAGTTCCTGACGCACCTCGGACACGACCTCGGCGACCACAGACACGCCGAGGATCTCGCCGAGCGTCTGCGTGTCGGTCGGGTTCAGGCTCACGATCGATGAACACGCGTCCGGATCGTCGTCCTTGTACATCACGATCTCGCGTCGGCCGTCGTGATGGACGACGACCCCCATGTTCCGTCCCTCGGTGGTGGTGAAGTCGTGCCGCACGCCGACGCCGGGAAGAATCGTTTCCTGCACCTCAGTCATGACTCGAAGTCTATGCGCCCGCTGCCCGACGCTCCCCTGGGACTTCGGCGCCCGACCGCTCGAGCCAACCCTGAGTTGCGACCCGGCAGCGAACAACTGCAACAGTGTGATCGTTCAAGCTTTCCGAGAGGCCGCTATGCACATCGAACCATTTGGCGTCGAGATCTGGATGAACGAGTGGGAGACCAAGTGCGACCTCAACCTCGCCGAAACCTGCGTACAGAGCGTCACGGTCGCTGAACTGCTGGACCTAGCGGGCACGGACGAACGACGCCTCCACGATCTCCTGCCGATGAAGCTGACCTACGGCGACATCGAAGGATCTCCCCAGCTGCGCGCCGCCGTTGCGGGACTCTTCGAACGGCAGATGCCGGAGAACGTCGTGATCACCCACGGGACGATCGGCGCCAACATGCTCGTCCACAAGACGCTGGTCGGGCCGGGCGACCGCGTTGTCGCCATCACCCCCACCTACCAACAGCACTACTCCATTCCGGCGAGCATCGGCGCAGACGTTCACCAACTCCAGCTCCGGCCCGAAGACGGTTGGCTGCCCGATCTGGATGAGTTGCGGCGACAGACCGCCGATGGCGCCCGACTCATCGCCCTCACCAACCCGAACAACCCGACCGGCGCGCTCATCGATCCACCGATGCTCGAGGAGATCGCCGAGATCGCCCGGGCCGCCGACGCCTGGGTCCTGTGCGACGAGGTCTACCGAGGCACCGACGAAGCGGGGTCGGGCACCACCATCTCGATGGCCGACGTGTACGAGAAGGGCATCAGCACCGGAAGCATGTCCAAGGCGTACTCGCTCGCCGGCCTCCGCCTCGGATGGGCGGTGGCGCCGACGGAGGTGATCGAGGGCATCTCGATCCATCGGGACTACGACACGATCTCGGTCGGCATGATCGACGACTACTTCGCCACGCTTGCACTCGAACACGGCGAAGCCCTGCTCGCCCGGAGCCGAGCCATGACCGCTCGAAACCGTGTGGTGCTCGACGAGTGGATCGCCAACGAGCCTCGGATCTCGTGGGTCCGGCCCCGATCCGGCACGACGGCCTTCCTCCAGTACGACCTCGACCTTCCGTCGCACGAGCTCTGCACTGCCGTCGTGAAGGACACCGGAGTGATGCTGACGCCGGGAAGCGCGCTCGGCGTCGAGGGATTCGTCCGCATCGGCTACGCGAACGCGACCGACATCCTCACCGAGGGGCTCGAGCGGCTCTCCGGGTGGCTGGCTACTCGCTGACCAACGCCCACGCGCTACCGTCCGGTCCATGGCCCAACACATCATTGCCGACGTCCTGATCCCCGGACGGGGCGAGCCCATCGAGCGCGGCCGCGTCGTCATGGACGGCCGGGAGATCACCTACGCCGGGGCGGTCGATGCCGGCCCGACACCTGGCCCCGAGGACACGGTCATCGAGGCGCCGGTGGTGATGCCCGGCCTGTGGGACTGCCACGCCCACTTCGCCGGCCTGGCCGACCCCAATCTCGAGAAGCTCGCAACCGCACATGTCGCCACACTCGCCGCCCGTTCCGTGCTCGATGCCGAGGCGATCCTCGACGGCGGAGTCACGAGTGTTCGTGACGTCGGCGGACTCGGTCTGCTCCTCGCTCCCGCCGTGGACGACGGCACCCTCCGGTCGCCATTCATCCACGCAGCCGGCCGCATTCTTTCCACCACCGGCGGGCACGGCGACATCCACGGATTCCCCCTCGACTTCGCCCACGACGTCTGTGAATCGGGCAACTTCTCCATCCTGTGCGACGGCGTTCCCGAGGTCCTCAAGGCCGTCCGCATCAACCTGCGCAACAACGCCAAGCTCATCAAACTGTGTGCCTCCGGTGGCGTGATGTCGGAGATCGACCACCCGCACCATCAGCAATTCTCCGACGAGGAACTGCGGGCGATCGTCGAAGAGGCAGGGCGAGCCGAACGCATCGTCGCCGCTCACTGCCACGGGAAGGCCGGCATCATGGCCGCGCTGCGGGCAGGATGCTTCACCATCGAACACGGCAGCTTTCTCGACGAGGAGGCGGCAGACCTGATGGTCGAGCAGGGCTCCATGTTGGTCCCCACCCGCTATGTGATCGAGTCGCTTCTGGATCAGATCGACATCCTGCCGCCCTACGCCTACGAGAAGGGCCAGATGATCGCCTCCGCCCACGAACAGGCACTGAAGCTCGCAGTGGCGAAGGGCGTGAAGATCGCGGCGGGATGCGACATCTTCGTCTCCGGCAAGATGTACGGGCAGAACAGCATGGAGATCACCTACCTGATCAACGCCGGCATGACCGACCTGGAGGCGATCGAGGCCGCCACCGCCAACGGGCCCGAGACGCTCGGCCCGCAGGCGCCACGCTCCGGCCAACTCCGGGACGGCTACGACGCCGACGTCATCATTCTGGACACGAACCCCTTGGACGACCGCTCGGTGTGGGGCCAGCCGGACCGGGTCACCGGTGTGTGGCAGCGCGGTCGCCGCGTCAAGGGCTGAACCTTCCGCTCCGCGCTGTGCAGCGAGGGGTCTGTTCGTAGACTTTCACCAATGGTTGTCCCGCTCCGCCTGGAACCGAGCGACGCCCGGCGCAGGTTCGATGCCGCCCGGACGTTGATCGAGCAAACAAGCTCGCTGTCCACCTTCTCGGGCACGCTCGAGCGAATCGATGACTCGTTGCGGTCGGCGCTGGCCGCACGTTCCCAGTTGATTGCGACGGTCGGAAAGCTCGATGCGGCCGCAATCGACCGCGAACTGAAGCACGCGCTTCGCCGGGTCGGCACCGCGGCACCCGAGGTTCGGATGCTCCAGGAACGCCGCCAGATCGTGATCGAGCTGCAGGACGAGATCGACGACGTCGACGCCCACGTCCACCGCACGATCCTCGATGTCGAGGCCCTGGCCGCACGAGGTGCGGCATCGGCGCCCCGACCGTCAGTCACCGAAGAACTCACCGCCAACATGGCCGAGGACCTTGCGCTGCTCAAGGCCGATACCGATGCGCTGACCGCAGCGCGCAAAGAACTCGAAGGACTCTGAGGATGAACTGCCCCCTTTGTGTCGACCAGGTGCTCGACGAGCGATTCAGCCACGGCATCGAAGTCGACGTCTGTCCGAACTGCAAGGGCGTGTGGCTCGATCGGGGCGAGCTCGAGCGTCTCGCCATGCAGGGCCGCGCCGCCGCTGACCCGACGCTCCTCGCCTCGAGCGGTCACCGCGCCCCGCACGACCGCGGCTCAGCCCCACCCGCGCCGCTCCCGGAAGAACCAGCTGAGAAGACGTCATCGAAGCCGAAATCGAAGTCGAAATCGAAGGACCGCGACAGGGACGACGACGACGACCGAGAGAACTCGAAGAAGAAGTCCAAAAAGAAGAAGTCCAAGAAGAAGCGGTTCAGTGACCTGCTCGAAGACGTTCTGGACGACGTCCTCGACCTCTGAAACGACGGCTCACCGGCCGGCGAGAACCTCGGCCACCCGGTCCCGAACCGCGGGGAGCGTTTCCGTCTCGAACCACGGGTTCTTCTTCAACCAGATGTTGTTCCGCGGCGAAGGATGCGGAAGCACGATCTGTTTCGGCAGGTGCTCTCGCCAATTCGCAACGGTCTCGGTGAGGGTCTTTCTCCGATGCTCGACGTAGCGCTCTTGGGCGTACATCCCGAGGATCACCTCGAGCCGATCCTCCCGGAGGTGAGCCCGCAACGGCTCGTGCCACAGGGGTGCGCACTCCGGGCGGGGTGGCTTGTCGCCGGACGATCCGGTGCCCGGAAAGCAGAAGCCCATGGGGAGAATCGCCACGATGCCGTCGTCGTAGAACTGCTCGGCGGAAAGTCCAAGCCACTCGCGCAGCCGTACGCCGCTCGGATCGTCCCAGGGGACGCCACTTTCGTGGACCCGACGGCCGGGGGCCTGGCCGATGATGACGATCGGCGCCCCGTCCCCGATCTGCACGATCGGACGGGGACCATCCTCCAAGTGCTCGGCACACACCGTGCAGGCACGGACGTCTCGCAAGAGGTGGGACAGCGATGTCATTCGGCCGACGCTAGTGCCGGTGACGATTCGTCGTGGCTGCCGGTGCCCTCAGCCCAGCTCGAAGAGGACGATCTCGCCCTGCTCCGAGCATCGAATCGTCCACCGGTCGAGCAACCCGATGGCGTGGAGCTCGTCCATGACAACTGTCGTGATCGTCTCGGCCAACTGTCGACCGGGGCAGGCGTGGGGTCCAAGCCCGAACTCCCTGTCGCCGACCACCAGGTTCAGTTCGACGGTTGCTCCCGGTGCGATCGAGCGCGGTGCGGGTCCGTCGTTGAGCTGGACGTCGGCGTGTGCGACCCGCACGGTCTGCACGACAGCAGGACGGCGCGGCCGATCCTCCAGTTCGGATTCGAGGGTGGTCAGGAGGAAGGCCTTCGTGGCATCTGCGTTCTGGTAGAGAAGCGACACCGCCGAGTCGGGATCCGTCGTGTGGTCGGACGCTCGACCGAGCAATCGGTCGACCGCGGCATCCGTCGCCGCGCCGGCGGGCTCGCCCCGACCGACGGCGGCGGCCAGCAGGTCCACGTCCGCCACCAGTCCGGGTGACTCCACATGCGTCCAGCCGAGTGCCGCCGCAAGCGCAACGGTCGGGACGGTGGCAGCAAGCTGGACGGCATCCACCGGCGCTTCGGTGCCGGCGAGGAACCATGCGAGCGCACGTTTCGTCTGTTCGGCCAGACGGTCAGGCGACAGATCCGCAATCAGACGATCGATGCGCTCACGCCGCAAGCGATGGTCGTCACCAGCGGAGAAGCGGGCCATGCGATCGCGGAGCTGTGCGGTCGAGCCCGCCCCGAGCGACGCAGGGGCAGCGGGAGGATGGAGCTTCTCGTGCCGTAGTGCTGCGTCGACGAGCTGCGGTTCGTCGAGGCGAAGGCGCTTGGGTGGGTGCATGCAGTCATCCTGACGGCGAACAGTTCGGCTCGCGCCGAAATGTCGAGGCGTACGATCGTGATCATGGGCCACGGACACGTCGTCGAACTCGGAAAACTCCTCAGTGATCACACGCGAATCGCCCTGCTCGATGCGTTGTTCGATGGGCGGGCGTACACGGTCACCGAACTGGCGCGACATGTCGGGGTGGCCACCTCCACGTGCAGCGAACATCTCGGTCGGCTGCTGGATGGAGACCTGGTCGCGATCGAGCCACAAGGTCGGCATCGCTACTACCGGCTTGCGGGGCCCGAGGCGGCGGCGTTGCTCGAGTCCATGTTCGAGTTCGGCCACGGTACGACGGTTCGCCGATCATCCAAGGTTCCGGCTGGCATGGCCTACGCCCGGTCCTGCTACGACCACCTCGCCGGCACGCTTGCGGTGAGCCTGACCGAGCATCTCCTCACCACCGAGGTGTTGTCGATGGCCGATGGCCAAGCGGCTCTGACGGATCACGGGCGCGGAACGTTCGAGGGGTTGGGGATCTCCACCGAACCGGTTCGTGGAAGTCGCCCTGTCGTCCGAACCTGTCTCGACTGGAGCGAACGCCGGCCGCACCTGGCCGGTTCCGTTCCGGCCGGGCTGCTCACCCACATGCTCGACGAGGGCTGGATGCAACGCCCGACCGGCCGAGCCCTCTGGCTCACCGAACTCGGCCGCTCCGAACTCCACCGCACCCTCGCCTTCACCGCACCACCAGCCTGAAGGGAGGGCGCGGTGGCTGACACGCTCCTCGACATCCGCAACCTCCGCATCGAAGCGACGGCCTACCCGCCCGGCGAGCCGCCGC
>CALBVR010000065.1 GCA_937969565.1 uncultured Acidimicrobiales bacterium
CGCGTCACGGGCATCGATGGCGCTGTGGCTGAAGCGCGCAGCGGTGAAATGCTGCAGATCCCGGCTGGATGGTCTGGACGGTGGGAGGTCCTCGAGCCCGTGCGCAAGGTCTGGGTCATCGCCGGCGAGGACTGACGTCTACACCTCGGCAGAGCCGTCGGCTGCGGTCGGTGTGTCGCGTGGGCGCGGCGCCAGAAACATGACGACTTCGCCGGACTCGACGGCCTCCGGCTCGGCACTCGTATCCTCTGCGGCGGTCATGGCTTCGGCAACCAACGGCTCGGCCGGGAACGCCTGCTCGTCGTCCGCCATGGTCATTGCCTCAGCAACCAGCGGTTCGCTGTCGGGTTCCCTCGAGGATGGCGTGGGTTCCGTGGCCGTCGGGGTAGGTCTCGGCGCGGGCTCGGGGAACTCGAAGCCCTCGAAGAGCCACTGGAAGTGTTCGTTGACGGCTCGAACCATGGATTCGCGTCCGAGAACAGCCATGTGGCCGAACTCCTTCTCCGACAACATCTGGTTGCCCGTCGAGTAGTTCGGGAATGCCGGATCCTCTTTGGCAAAGCGGAGGATGTCGAGCGGCATCTGGTCGGATGACTGCGCTTTGAGCAGCAGCATTCGTCCGGTGGCGCCGTTGTCGTAGGTGATGTTGGCGATCGCCCAGTTGCGGGTGGCCCGGACCTTGTCGCCGGGATGCATCTCGGCCAGGCCGTGACCGTCGACGAACTCGATTCGCGCCCCACACTCCAGACGAGCGAGCTCCACCGCTTCGCGGATGATCTTGAACGAGTGGGGCTGATCGGCCGACACGTCGACCGAGATGATCACCCCGGCACGACGACGGACCAGCTCGACCATCGCGATGTTCTCCCAGTGCCCACCGTCGGTGACGTACACGTTGGGCTCGTCGATCGCGTAGCTTCCGGTGAGCTCCTTGTACATGTTGATCATGTGGGGGCCGATTCGACGCTTGCCGTCTTCGTAGTCGGGGTTCGGCATCCACACGCCCAATCGCATGTTCAAGGCAGCGATGAGCGCGTCGGTCGTCCCGAGGGTGAGGCGGCCGAGCGAGGGGGCGATGGCGGCAGCAGAGATGGCGGTGTAGCCAAGGATGCTCTGGAGGCGCCGACTGCCCGCTCGACCGTTGAAGATCCGTTCGTAGTCGTCTGCAGCGATCGCGACCGAGTTCCGTTCTCCCTCCGGGGAGGGACCCTTGTGCAGGGTCACACAGTCCGGTTCGAACGTCATCGAGACGACACCGAGCCCGGTGTTCTCGCGGCTCCCACGGGCTGCGGCTGCACAGATGAGCGGCTTGGGCCCGTCGGCATGGAGGTACTCCGACATACGAGGCCATTCCCTGGCCTCGAGCTCCGTCCACTCCGCTCCATCATGGCGATTTCCGAACGTGCCGCGAATCAATCGGGCGTAGATCGGGTGCAGCGACCACAGTTCGGGATTGAGGATCGACAGCGCAAGTACGAACAGCACGACGCCAGCGCTCCACATCAGCCAGCTGTCCGGGATGAAGAAAAAGTTGGACGGCGGGTTGATCGACTCGCTCGCGACGAGCATCGCCCACAACACCAGCGACAAGGCCAAAAGCACCCCACCGAGATAGAGCGCACGTGACTTGATCGGTGCCTGCAACACGCGCCATGCGCTGGCAGCCACACCACCGCTGAGTGCGAGCGCCACCGTGGACTGGGGACCAGCCCCGCCAGGAAGCAATTGCTCGATCGCGTCCAAGAGCTCGACCACCATCCACGGCACGATCACGAGACCGCTGAGCAGGGCCCCCGAAACGAACAGCCAGAAACCGGCGAGGCCGTCCCAGCGTTTACGCGCGGCGCCAGCGTGGAGGAACAGCCGCGGCAGCGCAAACAGCAGAAAAGCGATGAAGGCCCACCCGGCCGGTCGAACCAGCCGGCCGTATTCGATGCTGTCCACCCCGGTCGTGATTGCCCATGATCCGATGAATCGGCCGACGAGCCACGCGACCAGGCCGACGCTCCAAAGCACGAGGCCGATGTGGAGAAACAGCTGGAGAACCGTCTGGATCAGTGAGGCGGCCATGCCGCCACGACCGTTCCGCAGAAACGATCGGCGGGCCATGATGCGGCCAAAGAGTGTTTGATCGCGCTGCTCGATCAACGCATCGGGAACCCGGTGCATCGCCGTCGGTACGTGGAGGTTCGGGTTGCCGATGAGCGGTTCGTCGTCGGGCCGCGGAGCATCGTCCTGGCTGCCCTTGGCGATGCGCCACGCCGTGCCGGCGTAGCCGCCTCCCGACACCGTGGCGAGGATCGCTGCCGAGTCGAGCATCGACCGCTGGTTGTCGAGCGAACTGCCGATCTTGAAGTCCTCCAGGGCGGAGAGTGCGCCAATGCTGAACGCGGCCGAGCGGATACCGCCTCCGGACAGCGAGATGCAGAAGGCGCCCTCGCCATGGCGCCCGTCCGGTGTCCAGACGGACTTCGGCGGTACGTAGTCACTCTGACTCGTCGTGTCCCGCACGAGCCGGAAGAGGAAGGCGACGCCACGGACGCTCCAGCTCAGCAGTGTGAGCACGAGGGAGACGAGCAGGAGGAACACCAGAAGCCACTTGGCCCACGCGAGCGCCGAGATCAGTGCAGGCCACGCGAGGGTTTGGCCGCTTCCGTCGATGTCCAGGTGGATGCCCGTGAGGACCGACCCGACCAGCGCCATCAGGAAGGCGATGCCGGCGATCGCCGGAAACACGTCGCCGCTGAGCCTGCTCCGCCCCGGTTCGCTGTCCCAGGAGGCGTTCCACCACCGGCGCAACGTGGCTCCGAGTACGGCGCAGTAGAGGCTGACGAACGCAAGGTTCCGCAGCAGCGAGTGGACCAACGTGTTCTGCTTGCAGCCAGCCGACTGGTCGAACCGGTCTGCGAAGCGCTCGGGCGTGGTCGCGAACTGTGAGTCGACGACGACCTGAAAGCAGTCATCCCCGCTGAACAGCAGCCATGCGGACAACCCGACGGCGATGCCCGCTCCGGCGACCGTGGCGAAGTAGCGGGCCAATTCGCCCCGATGCCGTTCCGTCGATTCTTCGATCGCCGCGATGCGTGCGATCTCCTGTTGTAGCTCTGTCATAGCTCGAGCATCCCCCGCCCACCGGCTGACCACGTCGGAGCGAGCGTAGTACCCGCCCTACAGACGACGCCGCTTTCGGCCGATTCCATGGCATGGCGGAATGGCGGACGTGCAGAGTCGTCGGCGGCGCTTTGGCCGTCGCCCTCTTCGGCGCGAGCTGTGGAGCCGGTGCGACGAGCGATGCCTCATGCGCTGGCGAATGGTTCCCCGTGGGTGATGACGCGCTGAGCTTCGTCGGAAAGGGCGGGAGCTCATCCGACAGTTACGTGGTGACCGACCTCGTCCTGCGAAACACGGAAGGCGAACGGGTCGTGATCTCGATCTACGACGGGGCGGTTCTCAGTCTTCCGGCCACCGCAATGAACGGGTACACCCCCTGGAACGGGTATCGGGTGGAGGTACTCGACGCGTCCGCGCCGACGCCCGAGGGAGCGATCGGTCCGTGTGCCGTCTTCGGCGTCGAACCGCTTCCCGCCGATTGGCATCCACCGGGTGAGGACGACTCAGCCGGCCACTGACGGGTTCATCGGCTGACGGCGGCGAATGCGGCCGGCACGTCCGTCGGCCCGGCAAGCGGCGCCCAGCGGGCCCCGATCGCTGCGGCGAGGTCCGCCGCATCCTCACAATCGTCGGCGGGGGCCAGGATTCCCACGTCTTCGAGACCGCTGGCGGCAAGCTCCGGCTCGGACCCCGCTGTGGGTCGGCAGTCGGACAACAGGATCACGCGGCGGCGGCTCGCCCCCGATCGCTCGAGCTGTGCGGCCGCGGTTCGCAACGCAAGCGACAGATCCGTGGGGCCGAAACCACGGAGGCGCAGTACATCGTTGACGACGTCCTCGACCGGCCGCGGCGCTCCGATCGCCTTCACCACGATGGCCTTGTCGCTGAAGGCCACGATCGCGTAGTCGGTGTCCGCCTTCTGTGCCGCCGCTGCGGCAGCCACTGCGGCTGTGGCGACCCGATCACCGGTCATCGAGCCACTCCGGTCGATGAGCACGACGAAGGCCGCGTCGGGCCTGGTCCAGGTTCTGGCCCACAGATCATCCACGGGCGGCGGTGTCCCCGAGGCGCGTGCCGCCAGGAGCGCGTCCATGCTTCGCTCGATGTCGATGTCGCCGCCAGCGTCGGACATCGGCAGCGAACGCATGCGTCCGACGCCCCGGGTGGCGGAAGCGGTCGACGCAGCGAGATCGAGAACCACCCGTGCGGCCATTCGTTGGGCCAGCGCCCGCAAACGAACGTCGGTCGCTCGCGCCATCTCGGTCAGGAGCGACAGGGCCACGTCGGTGTCTTCGCTGAGCGCGTGTTCGGTTGCCGCGATGTCGAGTTCGCCCACCTCGGGGGACATCTCGTCGAATCCCTCCTGACGCTCGAGTTTGCGACGGGGAGTCGTCTCTCGTTGCTCTTCATGGAGCTGCGCGGCGGCCTCTTCGCCCTCCAGCACGTTCTCGGTGTCGTTGCCGCCCCCGCCTGGAGGGCTCAGGCTTTTCCCTCGTTGTCGGACCGCTCTCCGTCCTCGCGTGGGGCTGCGGCCTGCCAGAGTTCGATGACGACCTCCTCGGCGGTGCGTCCGCTGCTCTCCTGCAGGCGGATTCGTCCGCTCAGCGCCGTGGTCGCGGCGTCGACACCAGTGGGCACATCGATGACCCCCACGCCGCGAAGCGCGGCGAGCTGCTGTGCAAGGAGCACCAGATCGATGGCGCCGCGAACCGAACTCCCGACCCGCACGTCCGGGTGTGAGCGCGAGAGCCGTACGCAGCGCACAGCCCGCTCCGTGAGGGGGGACTCGCCCGCCGCGTGGCGCACGATCTCGAGCTCGTCCGCCTCGTCCTGATAGTCGACGGCCAGTCGGTTCACGCGGTCATAGATCGCCCCAGCGATACGGGCGGTGCCAACGGCATCGAACGGATTCATCGCGGCGACCAGGCGGAAGTTCTGATGGGCGGGAATCCGACCCAGACGGGGGATCGAGATCTCGCGTTCGCTCATCACGGTGACGAGCAGGTTCAGCGTCTCCTCCGGGACACGGTTGATCTCCTCGACGTAGAGAAGGCCGCCGTCGCGCAGAGCAGCCAGCAGCGGACCGTCAACGTAAACGTCCGGGCTGTACCCCTGTGCGAGCACCTGCGCCGGGTCGAAATGGCCCACGAGTCTCGCCGGTGTGAGCTCGGCGTTGCCTTCGACGAAGACGAGGTCGATGCCCGCATGGTCGGCGATCGCACGCAACAGCGTCGACTTGCCCGTTCCGGGCGGTCCTTCGAGCAGGATGTGTCGGGCTGCGGCCAGCGCGCCGACGACGATTTCGATCTCCCGGCGCCGACCGACCACGCCCGTATCGGCGGCATCGACAAGGGCAACGTCAAATTCAGGCAGGTCAGCGTCCATCGCGGACGACGGTAGCGGATTTCCCCCGATCGGGCCGCATGTGACGGCAGGCACGCTCGCGGGCGACCATGTAGTGTCGAGTGTCACACAACCCAAGGGGGACCAACCATGAAGACCCGTGCCGCCATCCTGCGAGAGGTCGGACAGCCGTGGAGCGTCGAGGAGATCGAGCTGGATCCACCGAAACGGGGCGAGGTCCTCGTGAAGATGGCTGCCTCGGGCATGTGCCACTCCGACGAGCATGCAATGGACGGCCACATCGCCGGATTGGTCCCGCCCGCACCGATGATCGGTGGACACGAAGGTTCCGGTGTGGTGGTCGAGGTGGGCGAAGGCGTCGACGGTCTCGAGCCGGGCGACCACGTGGTCTTCGGCTTCATCCCGGCATGCGGTCGGTGCGCCAGCTGCGCCGATGGACACTCCAACCTGTGTGACACCGGACTGGTGACCTTCCCCGAGGGCACGCAGATGGCCGACGGAACGGCGCGTCACCATACGGCGGACGGCGACGATCTCGGTCTCATGTGTCTCCTGGGCACCTTCGCCGAGCACACGGTCGTGAACGAGGCGAGCGTGATCAAGATTGACAAGGACTGGCCACTCGACAAAGCCTGCCTGCTTGGCTGCGGCGTCGTCACCGGCTGGGGGTCGGCCGTCTACGCCGCGGAGACGGGCCCCGGCGACTACGTGGCCGTCGTCGGCTGCGGTGGCATCGGCATGAACGCGGTGCAGGGCGCAGCGATGACGGGCGCTCGAGCCGTCGTGGCAATCGATCCGGTCGAGTTCAAGCGGGAGAAGGCCATGGCCTTCGGCGCCACGCATGCGTTTGCGTCGATCGCGGAGGCGCAGGCGGCGATGGGCGAGGTGACCTGGGATCGCGGCTACGACAAGGTCATCATGACCATGGGCACCGGGGACAGCGCAACGCTCGGCGAGGCGTTCAACCTCGGCGGCAAGCGCTCGAAGATCGTCGTGACCAACCTGCACTCCACTGCGGAGGGCTCGGTGGACATTCCCGCAATCATGCTCACGATGTTCGAAAAGCAGCTGATCGGCTCCTTGTTCGGATCAGCGAACATTCGCAAGGACATCCCGAAGCTGTTCGAGCTGTACATCGAGGGACAACTCAACCTGGACGACCTGGTGACCAAGACGTACACGTTGGACCAAATCAACGAGGGGTATGACGCCATGCGCGCCGGCGAGAACGTCCGAGGCGTCATCCTCTTCGACTGAGTGCCCGTCGGTCGGAGCATGGGCTCCGGCCGACCATCAGTCAGCCCTCGGGCGCGGCCTCGTGCACCGTCCAGTGCATGGCCTCTTCGACCCCGAACAGCACGACGTCATCGCCCGCAGACGTGGTGAACTGTGTGGCGAGATCAGCGTCGACCGATTCGCGTGCCAGGGTGATGTGCTCGGTGGGTGCGTCGACGCCGTAGATGGCGCACCCGTTGTGTGACGCGAACGCTGGCAACACATCCAAGGCGTCATTGCCGTGAAAGATCTCCGCCACGACCTCGAGGCCGTACGCCGCATTGAAGACGCCGGCCTTCGCCTTCGGTCCGTACTTGGCGGTGGTGGGATGCGGGGCCGAGTCGGTGCCGAGACAGAACGCCGGGTCGCCGCTCGTCGCCGCCTCGACGAGGCGTACCCGGTCGGCTTCTGAGTTGATCACCGGCTTGCAGTACAGGTCCGGGCGCATGCCGTCGGCCAGCAGATCGCTGCGCTCCCGGGCGAGGTGGTGGGGGGTGATGGTCGCTGCGGTGCCCGGGCGGTCGCGAACGAGCTCGACGCCTGCAGCCGTCGACACGTGCTCCACGGTCACGAGCAGCTCTGGCATCTCGTCCATCAGCGGCGCGAGCTGCATCTCGAGGAAGTGGGCTTCGCGGTCGAAGATGTCGACCGTCGGGTCGGTCGATTCGGCGTGGACGAGAAGCCGCGTGCCGGTCTCGGCGAGCACTTCGTACAGCGGCATGAGGTCCCGCATGGAGGCCGCTCCCGCCTCGGAGTTCGTCGTGGCTCCGGCCGGGTAGTACTTGACCGCCGCCACGACGCCGTCGGCGATGCCGGTCCGCAGATCGTCCAGATCGACATCAGGCGAGGCGTAGAGGGCCATCACGGGCCGGAAGTCGCCGGCGTCGTCTGGAGCAGCGGCGAGAATCTTGTCTCGGTAGGCCACCGCTGCAGCGACGCTCGTCAACGGTGGAACAAGATTCGGCATGACCATCGCAAACCGGAATCGGCGGGCCGTGTAGCCCACGACGGCCTCCAGCATCGCATCGTCGCGAAGGTGCACGTGCCAGTCGTCGGGGCGTGGGATCGTGATGGTCGACGTCATGCGCCGCAGCGTAGCCGCCGGCCTTCCGGGGGTCGTAGGTGGATCTGCAATGATGGGCCGAGGAATGCGGGACGCTCCACAAAGGGTTCCGTGATCGACCGTCCGATTCGGGCGAGATGGGGGACACACGTGACCGACGAGGGCGTAGACGAGACACTCGAGTGGCACAAGGTGCTCGAGCCCGGTGAGCTCGATGAGGGTCGGGTGAAGACCGTTGCGGTGGGCACCCGAACGTTCGCCGTCAGCCACCACGACGGTCAATTCGGCTGCATCGACAATGCGTGTCCGCATCAGGGAGGGCCGCTGGGCGAGGGGTCCATCGAGAACGGATGGCTGCGCTGCCCGTGGCATGGTTACGACTACTCTCCGCTGACCGGCCAACCTCCCTCCGGGTTCAGTGACGCTCCCGCGTGCTTCACGACCGATGTGCGCGAGGACGGCGTTTGGGTTGCGCTGCCTGGTGAGAAGCCGGTGGAGCGCACGGTCTCCGACGTGATGGTCGAAACGATGGTGAATTGGGGGCTCTCCCACGTATTCGGCATGGTTGGCCACTCCAACCTCGGCTTCGCCGACGCGATGCGCAAGGCCGAGGAGCGGGGCGATCTCACCTTCATCGGCGTCCGCCATGAAGGAGCAGCGGCCTTCGCGGCGACGGCATTCGGGAAGCTGACCGGACGAGCGGCAGGCTGCTTCGGCATCGCCGGGCCCGGATCCACGAACCTGCTCACCGGGCTCTACGACGCGAAGGAGGACCGTGCCCCGGTGCTGGCGCTCAGCGGGCAGGTGCCCTCCAGCGTCAAGGGTCGGGGAGCGTTCCAGGACACCGACCTCGAGGCCGCGTTCAGCGGGGTCGCCAGATTCAGCGAGACGGTGCACGCTGGTTCCAAGCACGCAGAGTTGGCTTCGCTCGCGATGAAGACGGCGATCGTCGAGCGCGACGTCGCGCACCTGATCTTCCCGGACGAGATTCAGCACATGCCGGTCGCCGACGGCACCGAGGCGCAGTCCCCGGAGGGGCGGAGCGGATCAAACGAGATCGCGCCGCCCGCAGCCGCACTCGACGCAGCAGTGGATCTGCTCTCGGCTGCCAACCGGCCGATGATCATCGTCGGCAATGGCGCCCGAGGGCAGATGGATGACGTCATCGCGCTCGCAGATCGGCTCGGGACGCCGATCGCCACCACCTTCAAGGGCAAGGGCCTGATCGGAGATGACCACCCACTCGGTTGCGGGGTCATGGGCCGGTCTGGAACGCCGGTGGCGAGCTGGTTCATGAACGAGAGCGATGCGCTGCTCGTCTTTGGTGCGAGTTTCGCGAACCACACCGGGATTGCCGACTACAAGCCAACGGTCCAGGTCGACACCGATCCGATGGCGCTGGGACGCTTCCACCCGGTAGATGTCCCCGTTCAGGGCCACGTCGGCGTCACCGCCAGGCAGCTCCTCGCGGCGTTGCCGAGCGAGGTCTCCTGCACCGACCTCCGAGGAGAACTCCAAGAGCGATGGGGCATCTGGCGGACCGAGAAGGCTCGCCGCGTCGAAGACGACGCCGGCCATGGCATCGGCGCCGCCGCCGTCATGGCCGAACTGGGCGACGCGATCGACCCCCACGCTGCGATCGCCGTCGATGTCGGCAACAACACGTACTCGTTCGGCCGGTACTTCGAGGTGTCCGGCGGCCACGACGTCCTCATGTCCGGCTACCTCGGATCGATCGGCTTCGCCCTCCCAGCGGCGATGGGTGCCTGGGCCGCAGTGGGCACCGAACGTCAAATCGTCAGCGTCAGCGGCGACGGCGGCCTCGGCCAGTACGCGATGGAGCTCACCACACTCGCCAAGTACGACATGAACATCACCCACGTCGTCTTGAACAACAGCGAGCTCGGAAAGATCTCGAAGGAGCAGCGAGCCGCGGAATGGCAGGTGTGGCAGACCTCGCTCCACAACCCGGACTTCTCCAAGATGGCGGAACTCTGCGGAGTCCGAGGCTTCCGGGTCACCACGCTCGACGAACTTCGTCCGGCCATCGACGCCGCGCTTGCCCACGACGGTCCCGCCCTCGTGGACATCGTCACCGACGCACTCTTGGTCTGAGGAGGCCCACATGCAACCACTCACCCCACCACCGGCAAACCTCGTGCACACGCGAATCGCCCTGCACCGTCTCGCCACGTACGTGATCGCGCCCGTTCGTCACGCCGCCACCGGACGCTTCGGGCTGCGGGCTGCGCCGAACGGCTTCGGCACCCCGGAGTTCGACGGCCGACGTATTCGCGTCGAAGGTGACTCACTCATCGACGAACGAAAGGACGGGACCAGGCAGGCGCCGATCACCAGCCTGTCCGCTGCGGCTGCATTCCTCGAGAGCGAGATCGATGCAGAGACGGCGGCCGAGCACGACTCACCATCCGTGGGCGATGCCGATGCGGACCTCGGAGTAGACGCTGAGGCGTCCCTTTGGTTGGGCCAGTGGTTCGCCATGGCGTTTGACGCGCTCGCACAGGTTCGGGGTGACGATGCGTCGGTCGATGGCTCTGAACCCCAACTCTGGCCGGGCCACTTCGACCCGGCGATCGAGGTCGGCAGCGATGACCACCGGGGTAGCTATGGGGCGTCACCCGGCGATGACGGAATCGACGAGCCGTATCTGTACCTCAGCATCTGGTGGCCGGACCGGATCGGTATCGACACGGCCGACGCAGCGTGGAACGCTCCGTCGTTCGTGGGCTCCGTTCTTCGAGTCTCGGACTTCCCTGCAGGTGAGGACCCGGTTGCCGTCGCCGCCGATTTCTGGCGGGCGAGCCGGGATCGGCTCGGCTGAATCAGTCCAGGCGGTTCCAGACCGCGGAGAGGCCGATGGCCACGACGGCCAGAAGCGCTCCTCCCAATGCGAACCAGTTTCCGACTTCACGTTCGGTCTCCTGGAGTTCGATCCGAGTCGGGAGGCTGGAGAAGACGTCTGTCAGCGCGCTCGCGTCCTCGGCCCGGAAGTACTCACCGCCCGTGAGGTCGGCGATCGTCGTCAGCGTCGTCTCGTCCAACACGAGAAACGGTCGGAGTTCCTCCAGGTCCGCTTGGCTGAAGCCACCGCCGCCGAACAACGCGCTCATTTCCGGGTCGAAGGCATCGCTGCCAAGCTGCTCGATCGAACAGACCATGTCGGCGATCTGGTTCGTACCGAATCCAATCGTGAACACACGAATACCGCGCGCCGCCGCCTCCTGAGCAGCGACGATCGGATCGACGCCCGAGGAGTTCGCCCCATCGGTGAGGAGAACGATGATGTCCGGCACGGGCTCGCCGCTTTCGCGTTCCACGAGTGTGTCGCCGATGCGAGAGACCTCAGGATTGGTGGCGGCGATCGCATCGACCGCTTTGAGGGTTGCGCTCCCGATCGCCGTTCCCAGCGACGTGGTCAGCGTGTCGAGCGACGATGTGAGCTGCGCACGGTCCTCGGTCGGTGCCACGTTGATCTCCGCCGACCCGCCGAACGTCACGATGCCGAGTTGGGTGCCATCGTCCTGGGACTCCACGAACTGCTGAGCAGCCTCCTGGGCCACGCTGAGGCGGTTGGGATCCACATCGACCGAGCACATCGAGCGGGACACGTCGAGCGCGAGCACGATGGAGGTGCGGCTCAGCGGCACCTCAACGACGGCTTGGGGGCGTGCGGCTGCGACCGTGAGTGCGGCGAGAGACGCCATGAACAACGCAAAGGGCAGATGCTGCCGCCAGCGGGATCGGCGAGGGATGACGTCGCGTATCAGCGACAGGCTGGCGAACGCGACCGGGTACTTGCGTCGGCGCCGAAGCAGCCAGACGTAGACCAGCACCATCAGGGGAATTGCCGCGAGAGCAAGAAGCACCCACGGCCAGGCGAAGGTCATGGCATCCGTCCCAACACTCGCATCGAGACGAATCCGCTGAGGAGGAGCAGGACGGCGCCGGCAGCGGCGAAGAGCCCGGTCACCTCGACCGACTCGCCCCGCACCGTCAGCTCGAGATCGATGGTGTCGTAGATTTCGGTGAGGTCGGCCTCCGTGGTCGCACGCAGATACTGGCCGCCGGTGGCCTCGGCGATGCCCCGCAGCGATGCTTCATCGAGCGCCGTGGCGATGTTGAAGCCGTCCAGTTCGATCACCGTGCCCTCTGGGCTGCCCACGCCCACCGTCGTGATTCGTACGCCGGCATTCGCGGCGAGCTGCGTGACTGCGCCGGGATCGTTCATCTCCGTCTGTTCGCCATCGGAGAGCAGCACGATGACACCGGAGCCGTAGTAGCCGATGTCTGCCGTGGCCAGGTCTTCGAGTCCGCCCTCCGGGAGCTGGATCGATTCCTCGGCGATGGCGTTCAGGGACGTGAAGATTCCCTGGGGGAGCGCGGTACCGCCATCGGGTACCAAACGGTCGACCGCCGCATGGAGCGCCGCCTTGTCGTCCGTTGGCGTCTGCGTGATCACTCCGCCGTCGTTGAACGCCACGATGCCGACGCGGACGGTCGAGGGTTGGTTGTCGATGAACACGTGCGCGGCCGCCTGGGCAGCTTCGATTCGCGTGGGTTCAAGATCGTCCGCCAGCATGCTGTTCGATACGTCGAACGCCAAGATCGCGGTGCCCTCGACGCGTGGAAGGTCGATGTCGGCTTCCGGCCGGGCAAAGGCCGTCAGCAGCACCGAGACTGCGACCAGCTGCAGCAGAAACGGAAGATGACGTCGGCGCCCCGGACCGTTCTCGGCCGGTCGGGTGAGCGCCCCAGCGCCATCTGCGACCGTGGAACGTCGACGACGGTGGAGCACGTATGCCGCAGCGATCGCGGGGACGAGCACGAGAGCGACGAGGAACTCGGGTTGAAGGAAGCGCACTCAGTGCCTGCGCTTTCGACGGTGCCGGGCCAGACGGATCAGCGCGTCTGCGAGGTCCTCGTCGGTCGAGAGCTCGAACACATCGGCGCCCGCGTCCTGGATCGTGCGATGAAGATCTTCGGAGCGCGCCGTCGCTGCCGCCTCGTACCGGCGTCGAAGTTCTGGATCACCGGTGTTCACGGTCATCTGCTCGCCCGTCTCGGCGTCCTGGAGCACCACGGTTCCGGCATCGGGGAGCGAACGTTCGCTCGGATCGGTCACGCGGATGGCCAGGACTTCGTGGCGCCGCGTGAGTAGGGCCAGCGGCCGCTCCCAGCCGGGCTCGCTGATGAAGTCTGAGACGACGATGATCAGGGAGCGTTTGCGAACGGTGAGGAGTGCTTCCCCCAGCAAGGTGCCCAGCGCCGTGGTGCGATCCGACGCGGACGGCGGGCGGAGGAGTTCGCGGGCCAGGAGCAACACCTGGTTCCGCGTGCTGCGCGGCGGGATCGAACGCTGATTGGTGTTGTCGAAGAGCAGTGCGCCGACGCGGTCACCGTCGCGCGTGATCAGCCGTGCCAACGTCGCCACCAACTCGGCGAGCGCGACCTCCTTGGGTCGTTCGGGCGTACCGAACGCCATCGAAGGCGACCGGTCAACGAGGAAGTAGGCCGTGAGTTCGCGGTCTTCGAGGAACTGACGGACGTGCGGCGTGTTCGTTCGCGCCGTCACGTTCCAATCGATGTGACGGACATCGTCCTGCGGCTGGTACTCCCGAAGGTCGTTGAAGTCCGTTCCGACACCGGTGAACAGCGTGCGGTGGTTCCCCTGCAACAGACCATCCAAGCGACGGAGAATCCGCCACTCGATGCGTTGAAGGATCCGCTCAGGCGTGGGCGGTGCGGACGTTGGCGCGGTCATTGAGCGGCACTTCGGGAACGGGGACAACGGACAGGATCTGGCCGAGGATCTGATCGGCGGAAACATCGTCGGCCAACGCCTCGTACGAGAGGACCAGCCGATGCCGCATCACGTCGAGCGCAAGATCACGGACATCCTGAGGGAGCGCGTAGTCACGACCCCGGACATGAGCGAGCGCCTTGGCTGTGAGGATGAGGTTGATGGACGCTCGCGGTGACGCTCCATGGGTGATGTACGGCGCGAGTTGCGGCTGACCGATCGCTCCGGGGTTGCGGGTGGCGCCGACCAGCCGAACGGCGTAGTCGATCAACGCCGGATCCACGTACGTGGCGTCGACGGTCGCCTGCAATACAGCGAGGTTCTCCATCGTGATCACCTTCTGCACCGCCTCGACCGCGGTCGTCATCCGCTCGACGATCACGAACTCCTCGGTCGGCGAGGGGTAGCCAACGAGCACCTTCATCATGAAGCGATCGAGCTGCGCCTCGGGCAGCGGATACGTGCCTTCCGATTCGATGGGATTCTGCGTGGCCATCACCAGGAACGGAGCGGGGACGGCGTGGGTGGTTGTGCCGATCGTGACCTGGCGCTCCTGCATCACCTCGAGCAGCGCACTCTGGACCTTGGCGGGGGCTCGGTTGATTTCGTCGGCAAGAAGGAGATTGGTGAACACCGGGCCGAGGGACGTCTCGAACTCGCCGGTCTTCTGGTTGTAGATGCGGGTTCCGGTGAGGTCGGCGGGAACCAGGTCGGGAGTGAAGGAAATCCGTTGGAACCGCCCCCCGATGGCATCTGCCAGCGTTTTGACCGCCATGGTCTTGGCCAGGCCAGGCACGCCTTCGACCAGCACATGACCCCGCGCCAGCAATGCCACGATCAACTGTTCGAGCAGCAGGTCCTGTCCGACGATGACCTTCTTGACCTCATAGAGGACCTGTTCCATCGGCTTCGTTGGGGGTGCGAGTGGTTCCATGCGCAGAGTCCTGTCTTCCGGTGTCACTGGGGTGGAGCGCCGGCTCCGCCGGCGGCAGCTTGGATGGGAACGGCGAAGCCGATGCCCGTGAACGAATCTTCTCCGTCGGGGTTGACCAATGCGGTGACGATGCCGACCACACGCGCATTGCGGTCGAGCAGCGGTCCACCCGATGATCCCGGGTTGACGGCAGCGTCGAATTGGATGAGGTCTTCGAGGACTTGTCCGTCTTCGCCGACGGGCAGTGCGCGGCCCAGTCCACTGATGACGCCCGCCGACATGGACCCGGTCAGCCCGAGCGGATTTCCGAGTGCGAACGTGTCGTCGCCGATGGACACGCCACCGCCCAGGACCGCCGGCACCAGGATCGACGGGTTCTGATCGGCGACCAGAACCGCAATGTCGCGTTCCGGTTCGGCCGAGGCGATCTGTGCCAGCGACGAAGAACCATCGGAGAAGTTCACGGTGATCTCCACCGCTTCGTCCACCACATGGAGTGCCGTGAGGATCTGACCGTCGTCGCTCACCACGACGCCGGACCCGACGCTGAAGCCGCCCTCACCGCCTCCCACCGTCTCGATGAAGACCAGCGACGGCACGGCGGCGGCATAGACGGCTTCAGCCAGCGGCGGTGGCGGGGTCGTGGTGGCGAATGCGGACTCGAGTGCGCGCTCGAGGTCAGCGCCGGTCAGCGCCGGTTCGACGTCCTCGGTGGTGCGAAATGAGCCGTAGAGCAGGAGGCCGAGCACGAGGCATGCGACTCCCAGGACGATCCCGGGCACGACCCATCTGGGGCGCTGCGTATCCGGCGCAGCGAACTCTGGCGTCGGCAGAGGAGGGGGAGGTGGGATCGGCTCGTACATCGTGGGGGAGAACCCACGGTACTTGAGCACCCCGGCGCCCTCTCCGGATACGACCGGGAATTACCTGATTCTCAGACTGCTCGCTGGGAATGTGCGGATGGGGCGCGCGGTTTCGAGTCCGACGTTCGCGGACCGTGTGTCCGTGGAATGCTGGTGCGCGGACACTCTCGGAGGAGCGAACAATGAAGTCTCGAATGGTCGGCGTGCTCGTGGCGACGGCGCTTCTGTTGATCGCGTGCAGCTCAGGTGAGGACGACACGGCGGCCTCGCCGGACACAACGGCGGACGCCACCACGACGTCGGTTGTTCCGACGACGACCGTTGCGGAGCCGGAATCCACAACGACGACCGCCATCGACACGACAACCTCGACCACGTCGTCCACGACGACGGCTGCGCCGACGACCGCCCCTCCAACGACTGGGCCAATCACCTCGACGACCACCACCGAAGCGGCAACGACCACAACGGCGGCGGAAACCACCACGACGACCGCCGCTCCCTCAACGACGAGC
Source organism: uncultured Acidimicrobiales bacterium (assembly GCA_937969565.1). Lineage (GTDB taxonomy): Bacteria > Actinomycetota > Acidimicrobiia > Acidimicrobiales > SHLQ01 > SHLQ01. The sequence continues at coordinate 15,947 of CALBVR010000065.1, forward strand.
ACCACTTCGACCACGACCAGCACGACGACGACAACCGCGGCGCCGGCGGTCACCGTCGATGGAGCGACCGTCTATGCCGGACGCTGCGCGTCATGCCACGCCGCCGACGGCAGTGGCGGCCGCGGACCGAGCCTTCAAGGCAGCGGCGACCGCGCCGCGTGGATCGCGCAGGTCACCAACGGTGGAAATGGGATGCCCTCATTTGGTGGAGGTCGCCTGACGCCCGCAGAGATCGAAGCGGTCGTCGACCATGCACTTGCGCTCTGAGGCGCCATCGGTGCTCGATGGACCCGTCTACTGCCGGTAGCTCGGGTCGATCTGGTCCAACAGACGCTTGAGCGCCGGCCACTCGTACTTGCCGAGCGGAAAGTGGTCGTACTGGCGCTTCGACAGCTCCCAGATGTCGGTGGGCCCGGCATCGAGTTCCTGGCCGGTTGCGTGCGCCTGGAGGAACGCCCGACATCCTCGAACGAAGTAGTGCATGACCATGAAGGCTTCGCCAGGCGTCTCGCCCACCGTCAGAAACCCATGATTCCGCATGATGAGCACCCGGTTTCCATCCATGTTCTTGGCCAGACGCTCGCGTTCCTCCAACGTGAGGGACAGCCCCTCCCAATCGTGGTAGCCGATCTCGCCGTAGAGCATCGACGTGTCCTGC
>CALBVR010000066.1 GCA_937969565.1 uncultured Acidimicrobiales bacterium
CGAGGCCGATCATGGCAACCGAGAACCAGGTGCCGAGGCCGAATCCGAAGATCACACCGCCGATGATCGCGATCAGCGCAAGGCCGAAGCCCCACATCACGATCGGGCGGAGGAACGAGAGGTCCTTGCGGGTGAACAGGCCAATGGCCGTCAGGATGACGAAACCGATGCCGGTGATCACGGCCGCTTCAGCCACCGTGGCCCCGCCGCCGCCATAGTCAAAGACGTAGGAGAGGAACGGGGCAAAGATCAGCGCCTGCCCGAACGCGGAGCCGAACAGCCCGATGTACTGGCGGGGCGGGTTGGCAAGATCGGCCGCAGCGTTGGCGGCAAACCATTGCACGACCATCACGCCGCCCATCAGGAGCAGCCAGCTGCCGCCGCTTCCTCCGAAGAAGAAGTCGCGCATGCGGTCGGCGATGCCGGTCGCAAACAAGAGGACTTCGAAGGCGACGAACGCCGCGAGGGCGGCGGCCACGTGCTTGTAGACGTTGACGACGAACGTTGCGCGATCGACCTCGGGAAGGTTGATGACGGGCGTGTTCAGGGTGTCGAATGAACTCACAGGGGGTTCCTTTCTGGCGGACGACTCCGATTCTACTGCATCGGGTCCGACTGCTTCTTCCCTGAATGAACGCCGATTCGCCGTGATTTCATCCAGACTTGGAGGAATGTCCGACACAAGAGCTCCCATCGCCGTCGAACTCACCCGCGATGTCGTCGAAAGCGTGCACCTCGTCGACGCCGTCGTCGCCACCGTCGACGGACCCGTGACCGTCTGGGGCGACGCGTCCGCGCCCATCATTCCGCGCTCGGCGATCAAGCCGATCCAGGTCCTGCCGCTTCTTCGCACCGGCGCAGCCGAGGCGTTTGGCGTGAGTGACATCGAGGTGAGCCTCGGAGCGGCGAGCCACAGCGGGCAACCGGATCACGTGAAGGCGGTCGCGGCCTGGCTCGAACGGATCGGCTACAGCTCGGGGGTGCTCGAGTGCGGCCCGGATCGGCCGATCCACGTGCCCTCCGCCGATGATCTGTTGGCGACCGGAATCCCCTTTGCGCCGATCCACAACTGCTGCTCCGGCAAGCACGCCGGTTTCCTGACCGTTTGTCGACACCTCGGCTTCGACCCCGCGGGGTACATCCAACGAGCGCATCCGATCCAGGAGCTCGTGACTGAGGCGATCGAGGAGTTCACCGAGGTCGATCTCTCGGCCGCAACCAACGGCGCCGATGGATGCGGCATTCCGACCTTCACCTTCCCGGCGCACCGGCTGGCCCACGCGATGGCTCGCCTCGTGACCCCGGCTGCTCTGGACGAGCCCACCGCCACTGCCGCAGCCCGAGTGGTGCAATCGATGAGCGATCATGTGTGGTGGATGTCCGGAAGCGGCCGCGCCGAGGACGACCTCGCAACGGTGGCCACCGAACGCATCGTGCTCAAGGGCGGTGCCGAGGGCGTGTTCATGGCGTCGCTCCCCGCACGCGGTATCGGCATCGCGTTGAAAGCCCGCGACGGCGCGCACCGGGCCGCCGATGCCGCAATGGCAGCGGTGTTCGCCCAGCTCGGTGTCGTACCCGCCGATGCTGCCGTCAGCGTCATCACGAACAAGGCGGGAACCGTCGTCGGCGAGATGCGGGGCGTCGCCGCGTGACCACGATCGACGATTCAGGGCCCTCGCTGGGCGACGACCGTGAACGTTTCCGCGACATCGATGAAGCCGAAGTTGCCGTCTTCTCGGCCGAAAGCGGCCAGCAGACCATCGTGTCCTCGGCCCAGGACGCATGGAAGTACCGATCCTTCATCGCGTATCTCACCAAGCGGGATCTTCGCACCACCTATCTGCGCAGCTACCTCGGGTGGGTCTGGTCGCTGATCAACCCGATCGCTGAGATCGCCATCTACAGCCTTGTCTTCGGCGTGATCCTTGCCGTGAACCGAAGCCTGCCGTTGGCCCCGGACGGGTTCGAGTCCTTCCCGCACTATCTGATCTCCGGCATGGTGATCTGGAACTTCTACCGGGCGACGTCATCCAAGGTCCTGAACAGTTTCACCTCGACGGTGAAGCTGCGGCGCAAGCTCTACTTCCCGCCGGTCGCACCGGCGATTTCGCAGACGCTCACGGTCTTGATCCAGAACTCGCTCGAGATCGGCGCACTGATCCTCTTCTACCTGGCCTGGGGCCATGTCTCCGTGAAGATGGTCGTGCTGTTCCCTCTGGCGATGATGGCGTCGCTCGCCGGGCTCGGCGTCGGCCTGCTCCTGTCCGTCGCAAACAGCCGCTACCGCGATGTGGGCTACCTCTACAGCATCTTCCTCCGACTGTTCTTCTATCTGATCCCCATCATCTGGTCGATCGAGTTCGCCGAAGAACGCATCGGTGTCGACTGGCTGCTCCCGATCGTTCGCTGGAACCCCTTCGCCAAGATGATCGAGATCAGCCGGGACGGCACCTACCTGCACGAGTGGGCGCCGCTCGCCGATTGGTTGTGGGTGGGCGGATGGTCGATCGGGCTGCTTCTCCTCGGATGGACGGTGTTCGCCCGATCGTCGGCCGACGTTGCGGAGGGAAGCACGTGACCGACCTCGACACCGCTCCAGCGTCGACCACGTCGACCTCGCCCCCGGCAATCGAGGTCACCAACGTCTCCAAACGATTCGTGTTGGGTGCCCGATCGAAGAGCCTCCGCGATCGTCTGACCACGACGAACGACGCGTCTCTCGAGTCCGACTTCTGGGCGGTGAAGGACGTGAGCCTCCAGGTCGAGCGGGGCACGATGCTCGGTGTCATCGGACGCAACGGCTCCGGCAAGTCCACCTTTCTTCGCACGCTGTGCGGCATCTACCGGCCGACCACGGGCGAGGTTCGGACGCGCGGCCGGGTCACGGCGCTGCTCGAACTCGGGGCCGGATTCCACCCGGAGATCAGCGGCCGGGAGAACGTCTACATGAACGGTGCGGTCGTCGGCCTGTCGCGCGAGTACATGGACAGCGTCATGGACGAGATCATCGAGATCGCCGACATCGGCTCGTTCATCGAGGCCCCGATCGAGACCTACTCGAGCGGCATGCGCGCCCGCCTCGGCTTTGCCGTCACGATCCAGCTCCGCCCCGAGATCCTCCTGGCCGACGAAATCACCGCAGTCGGCGACATCACCTTCAAGGAGCATGGCGCTCGACGGATGCAACGGTTGCGGGAGCACGGCGCCACGATCGTCCAGGTGTCGCACAACCTCTCCATGCTCAGAGACACGTGCGATCGGATCCTCTGGCTCCATCAGGGCGAGATGATGGCCCTGGGCGATCCCGTCGAGGTCGTCGAGGAGTACATGGCCCACGCTGCCTCGCAGGCCGGCATGCCGGTGGACGACTCGGACGAGGCGCTCCACCCCGACTGGATCACCCGTGTCGATGTCGCTCCTGAAGCAGGTCGGGTGCAAGTGTCGCCGGGCCGACCGATGCATCTCACGATTGGGCTGCAGCTCCCCGAACCGGTGGCCGAGGCCGGAATCCGCGTGCGGTTCTCCCGCCCGAACGGCGTGCCGTTGGGCCTCGGAACGGAGGTGGGCGATCTGGGCCGCAACGTCTCGGGCACCGTGGTCGCGGCCTGCGAGATTCCGAAGCTTCCGCTGCTGAATGCTCGCTACCGCATGATCGTCGAGGTCCTGGACGGCGACACACCGGTGGCTGTGCGCCGGATCCCGCTCGAGGTCTTCAAGCCGTCGCTCGACGGTCCCCGTGACGTGGTGGCCGTCGATGCCGAGTGGCAGATCGGCTGACCGTCAGGCCGCCGTGGCCGCGACGGTGAATCGATGTCGCTGCTCGAGCCACGTGCGGACCTGCTCCATTGGCACTGCGGGAGCGAAGAGAAACCCCTGCACACGATGGACACCGAACTCTCGAAGCAACGCGACCTGGGCGGGTGATTCGACACCCTCGGCGATCACGTCGAGTCCGAGCCGCGCCGCCAGATCCACGATCGCTGAGACGACGGCGAGTGATGCCTCGCTCGTTGTGAGCGTCGCAACGAAGGAACGATCGATCTTCAACCCGTCGATCGGCAGCGAGGTGGCGAGCGCCAGCGAGGAATAGCCGACGCCGAAGTCGTCGATCAGGACCCGGCAGCCTTCCGCTCGAGCGCGGGTGAGGAGTTCGGATGCTCGCGCGGGGTTCGGCACGGCGCTTTCTTCGGTGATTTCGATGCACAGCGATTGGAGGTCGCCGGGATCCGCGTCCTGCAGCACCTGTTCGAGCTGCGCCGGAGCGATGTTCACACTGATGTGCAGGGGGTCGAGCCCGGAGGTGAGGAGCGACGAGTGGAAGTCCCGGACGTCTTGAAGCGTTCGGTCCGTCAGCCGTTGCAACAGTCCACGGTCCGTCATGACCTCGATGAAGGAGGCAGCGGAGCGGACGCCATCGTCGTGCTCCCATCGTGCCAGTGCCTCGGCGCCGATGATCTCGCCGGTTCGGAGGTCGACGATCGGTTGCAGCCATGGGCGGATCCGGCCGGACTCGAACGCGTCGGTGACCTCGGCTTCGAGCGTTGCCGTCCGAGCCGCTTCTGTACGCATGGCCTCGTCGAAGACCTGGTGACTCGTGCGGCCATCCGTGTTGCGTTTGTGTCGGTAGAGGGCTCGATCGGCGTCGCGCATCAGCGTGTCAAGAGATACGGACTCGGTCGTGCTCGCAATGCCGACGCCCGCCCTCAGCTGCAGGTGGCGTCCTTCAATGACGAACGGCGCCCGGAAGGCTCTGGCGAGCCGGCGGCCGAATCCGTCGAGGTCGTCGGTACGGCTGAGTACGGTCAGTTCGTCACCGCCGAGACGGAAGAC
>CALBVR010000067.1 GCA_937969565.1 uncultured Acidimicrobiales bacterium
CTCTCCGTCCCGAGCATCGACTGCATCGACTCGCTCTACGCCGACCGCGAGTTCGTTCGCGTCACCATCGAAGCCGACCTGTCCGGCGACCCGGACGAGATCGCTCGAATCAACCAGCAGATTCGTACCTGCCTCACCAGCGACGAGCGCGACCGACTCGGGGTCGGCTGAACCGCCCGCCGGCGACAGATCAGCGTTGCCTGAGGACGGCGTCCGCCATCAGCGCCACGGCTCGATCGCGTGTGAGCGGTTCCCGAGGGGCGGCAACTTCGTCGTCCGGGTTCGGATCGGCAAAGAGTGTTGTTCGCCCGAAGTGGCGGGTGGCGACTCGGTCATTGCCGGCCTGGAACCTGCTGAGGAACTCGACTCGGCGGTCGAGGTCGAGGAGACGCCCGTCCGACTCGCTCGGGAGTTTCTGGAGCTCCTGATGCAACGCCCGCTTCTCGACGACGGTGAGTGGGAGCCGGTTGATGATGAGCTGCAGTTCGAGCGCCTCGAGTGAAAGCCGAGTGTTGACCCGCTGCTCACCGCTCTGCATGTCGACGTGCGCAGCGAGGTCGGGCCGCCCGACGGCGGCCCAGAAGTCCTGCGTGAGCCCGGCCGCATCGCCGGGCAGGGCGTCGTAGTCGCCGACACGAAGCGCATCGTCGCCGAACACGTCGGCCCATTCGTCGAGACGCGAGGCGAAATCGAAGAAGGCGGGTGGCTCGTCGAGCACATCCTGCAACGGACCGGCGAAGCCCTGGGCCTTCACCAACTGGTTCCACCAGGATTCGGCCAGGTCATCCTGGCGGCGGAGATAGACGATCACTTCGACCCGTCGACCCTGAAGCAGGCCGGCTTCCTCGAGCGCACGGTGCAGGCGCTCGGGGTGAGAGAACAGGAAGAAGTTCTCGCTGCTCAACAACACGTCCCCCGCATGGTCCTTCGTCTCGGATCGAAGGTCGGCGAGGACCGTATCGAGCGTGATGTCGGCCGGTTTCGCCCAGGTGGGGAACTCGCCGTGCACCAGGAACGCAAGATCGTGGTGACCGAATCCACGCGCATGTGCGGCCGGGTAGAGCAGGCCGGCGGAGGCGAGGGCTTCGCGTGCATCGGTCGCCTGCCGTTGGAGCGCCGTCGAGCCGGTCTTCGGCGCACCCACATGCACGAAAAGCGTTGAGGTCGACATGTGATACCGAACTGTAGTGCCGGTCCCGCCCCAGTTCGTCTACCGTGGCACCCAGCTATGAACGACCCCGCTGCCGTCTACGAAGCGCACGCCAGGGAAGCCCACGAGCGGGACTTCTGGGGACAGGTTCGCCGGACGAAGCACGGAGAGCCCTTTCCCGAGCAGCAGATCCAGATGATCGTGGAGCAGTGCCGGGACCTTCTCGCGCTCGGCTCCGATGACCCGTTCATCGACCTCTGCTGCGGCAACGGCGCCTTGACGACCCGCGTCTTCGGACCGGAAGCGGTCGGCACGGCGGTCGATGTTGCGCCGACGCTGATCCGGGTCGCGCAAACCCACTTTGCCTCGGACCGAATCGAGTACCTGGTGGCAGATGTCGTCGAGTGGGCCGAGTCCGCCACGGTCGACCACACGCCGACGAAGGCACTGTTGTACGGATCGATCAACTTCATCCCACCGGATCGCACGCCGCGCCTGCTGGCGGCGGTGCGTTCGCGTTTTCCATCGGTCGAACGCTTCGTCATCGGCAACGTCGCCGACCGTGACCGGCTGCATGACTTCTTCGACCCGGATGCCTACGTGGCCGGCATCGAGGACGATCCGGCGTCGCCGATTGGCTACTGGTGGAGTGCCGGGGACTTCGTTGCGATGGCCGAGTCAGCCGGATGGAAGATCGACATCGTGAGGATGCCCGAGTCGTTCACCGCCAGCCACTACCGATTCGATGCGGTCCTGACGCCCGGCGGCACATGATGTCCGACCCCATATGGATCGTGGGCATGCCGAGGTCCGGGACGACCTGGCTTGCGCAGATGTTCGGCGCCCACCCGGACGTGCTCCTCAAATACGACCCGTTGTTCTCCTACGCCTTTTCGGGCGCCGTCGACGCATCGTCCTCGCCCGACGACTGGCACCACCTGTTCGACGACGTTCGAACGACATCGGACCCGTACATGGATCAGCAACGGCCGAAGGAGGAAGGGCTCGTCCCCACCTTCGAACATGGAAATGCCGATCCGCATCTTCTGGTGATGAAGAGCAATCGACGGCACCACCTGCTCGCCTCGGCGATCGAGCGCGGCGTGGCGATGCGATTGTTGCTTCTCGTGCGTGACCCGATCGAGACGATCGGGTCATGGCTCGCGAACCCCACGGAGTTTCCGGCCGGAGCGGATCCCGCAACCGAGTGGCGCTCGGGGGCATGCCGGAAGACATCGGATCACGAGTACTGGGGGTTCGACGACTGGAAGCGCGTGACAGAGCTTCACCTCGATCTCGCCGACCGGTTCCCGGAGGCCGTCCGATTGGTGTCGTATGCCGATCTCGACGCCGACCCGGCGACGGCGCTCGCAGGCTGCTTCGACTGGGCTGGCCTCGCTCCCGACCCGCAGGTGGAAGCGTTCCTCGACGAGAGCCGAACAGCGCACAACGATCACCCGAGGAGCGTGTATCGCAACCCGAACCGGCCACGGTCCGGGCACGACCGACTGCCGGCCGGGGCCGCAGAGGCCATTCGGCGCGACCTCGCACAAAGCCCACTCGCTCGGTTCCTGACCGCCGCCGAGCCGCGTGAGGCGACGGCATGAAGATCGACGGACGCGAGATTGCGCTGACCGGGGGTGCGCCGATGTTCGACCGGCCCCGCCCGACTGGACAGATCCACACGCCGGATGTCGACGCGTTCATCGGGCGGTTGGATCGCATTCTCGACGGACGCCGGTACTCGAACGGCGGACCCCTTCAGGAGGAGCTCGAGGATCGGCTTGCGGCCTGGCACCAGGTCGACCATGTCGTCACCTTCGGGAACGCGTGCTTCGCCCTCATCGCACTGATGCGACACCTCGCCCGACCCGATGCGGGAGACATCCTGCTGCCGTCCTTTTCGTATCGAGGGTTGCCCCACTTCGTTCAGTGGGCCGGAAAGATGCCGCGCTTCTGTGACGTTGACGAAGGCACCCACGGCCTCACCGCGGAAACGGCTGCACAGCAGGCGGACCGTGGCGACGTCGCAGCGATCTTGTCGGTGAACAACGTGAACGGCCCCTCCGACCTCGAGGGACTCGATGGGTTGGCCCAGGAACTGGGAGTCCCGCTCATCCACGACAGCGTGTACGCGATTGCGGCCGAGTGGAATGGGGCGCCGTTCGGTCGACACGGAGTCGCTGAGGTCTTCTCCCTCCATGCCACGAAGCTCGTCAACGGTTTCGAGGGGGGCTACGTCACCACGAACGACCGTGCGCTTGCCGAGGCCATGCGAAACATCAGGAACTTCGGCTACGACACCGCGTCGCCCCAGATCCTGCATCTCGGGATGAACGGCAAGCTCAACGAGATTCATGCGGCGATGGCCTTGACGAGCCTCGAGGAGATCGACCGGGCGCTGGCACACAATCGGGAGATCATCGCCGCCTATCGGTCGGTCATCGGCGACGATGCCGGGGTCCGCATTGTCGAACCCGAGGCCGGGATGGTGCCGAACGACGAGATGGTCCTTCTCGAAGTCGACGATGATCATGAGCTTGGTCGGGATGGTCTCCTCCGTGTGCTTCAGGCAGACGGTGCGCACGCCCGACCCTATTTCGACCCGCCGCTGCATCGTTCGAAGAACTGCCCCCCGGCTGCTGCTGGGGCTGAGCTCCCCGTATCAGACCGGCTGGCGACTCGATTCGCGCAACTGCCGACCGGCGCGTTCGTCAGCAATACCGATGCCACGTCGATTGCGCATCTGGTCGTGGAGTTGGATCGCCGGGCGGGCGAAGCGGCGAGGGCGGTGGCCGCAGGATGAGCGATCGTTCGCCGTTGTACGTCGGTCAGTTGAACACCCCGGACCGGGACGCAGCGCGCCGCGAGTTCCGCGCGATCTTCGAGCGCAGGTTCTACACGAACCATGGTCCGCTCGTCGCAGCATTCGAGCGGCGGTTGGCCGACCGCCTGGGAGTCGCACACGTCATCTGCATGACCAACGGGACCGTTGCGCTGATGGTGGGGGCGTCTGCCGCCGGATTGACCGGTGACGTGATCACCCCAGCGTTCACGTTTCCGGCCACGGTCCAGGCGCTGAGCTTTGCCGGGCTCAATCCCGTGCTGGCCGACGTGAGCCCGGAATGGCACTCGATGACTCCAGACACGGCCCGCGCCGCGATGGCCGGCAGATCAGCCCCGGTCGCAGCGATCGCTCCGGTCCGGATGTGGGGCCGATCCACGGACGAGGAGGAGAAGGGCTTCGCTGCGCTGGCCGGCGAACTCGATGCGGCTCTGATGTTCGACGCGGCTCACGCGTTGGGCGCAGGCGAAGGCGATCGGCTGGCAGGTGGTGGCGGACTGTTCGAGGTGTTCTCCTTTCACGCAACGAAGGTGCTGAACTGCGCCGAGGGCGGCTGCCTGACGACGAACGACGACGCATTCGCAGCAGCCGTACGCACCGCCGCCAACTTCCACGATCGGCCCGACGACGTCGACGTCCCGCTGCGGATCAACGCCAAGATGTCGGAGGCACAGGCGGCGATGGGGCTGCTCGGGCTCGATACGATGGAGTCCGTCCTCGAAGCGAATGAGCGACGGTATGCGCACTACCGAGACCGACTCGTCGGGATGCCCGGCATCCGCTTCGTCGACCACGCTGACGGACTCGTCTCCAACCACCAGTACGTCGTGATCGAGGTGGAGGAGCATTTCCCCAACTCGCAGGCCGAGTTGATGCAGCACCTGCACAATGACGGGATCATCGCCCGCCGCTACTTCTACCCCGGGATGCACGAGGCGCCGCCCTACAACGAACAGGACTGGAACGTGCCGGTGACCGACGGGCTGTGCAACCGCGTGTTGCAGCTTCCGTCGGGCGAGATGATCGCCAACGACGACATCGATCGGGTGTGCCGGAGCATTGAAGCGGCTGCGACCCGTCGGAAGGCATGACCGATGCGTCTCGGAATCATGCAGCCCTACTTCTTTCCCTACGCCGGCTATTTCGATCTCATCATCAAGTCCGATCGGTGGGTCGTTTTCGATGTGGTCAAGTTCACCCGGAAGACGTGGATGAGCCGCAACGTGATTCTGGAACCCAACAAGGGGCACCAGTACGTGTCCATGGCCGTGCTCCGGTCGACGATGGATTCGTTGACCGAGACCCAGGTCGCAGAGTTCGAATTCGCAGCGACCAAGATCCTTCGCCAGCTGAAGGTCTACGAGGGGCGAGCCCCGCACTACGACGTGGTTCGAGGTCTCGTCGAGCGTGCCTTCTCCCGATTCCGAGAGCAGGGGAGCCTGCTTCTCCGTGATCTGAACGTGGTCTGCCTGGACGAGACGTGCCGACACCTCGGGATCCCGTTCGCCCCGGAGATCTGTTCATCGCTCGACCTCGACTTCTCCGCAGTCGACCACGCCGGCGCCTGGGCGCTGGAGATCGCCGATCAGCTTGGTGCCGAGTCGTACCTGAACCCGCCCGGGGGCGTGGGTCTCTTCCGAGCCGAGGACTGGCGTTCGCGCGGGATCGAGCTCGAGTTCACTGGCATGCCACAGCTGACCTACGACACCGGGAACCTCGAGTTCCGCCCGAACGCATCGATCCTCGACTGCATGATGTGGCTCACCGCGGACGAGATTCGGGGGCACCTTGCCAGCCGCCCGGTCCATCGAGCGGAGGATCTCGCATGAACGATGGCCCGGCTCGGGCGATGCGAACGGCCCGCCGCTCGGTTCGTTTCTGGAACGGCCGATCGCCGAAGTACGACGTCTCCATTCTGATGACGGCCTACAACGCCGAAGGCACGCTCGAGTCGGCCGTTCAGTCGATCTATTCGCAAGAGGTCGAACCGGAGCATCGGGCGCAGCTGATCATCGGGGTCGACCCCTGCCCGGACGCGACGCTTGCGCTGGCCGAGGCCTTGGCCGGCGACGCCCCGCATTGGTTGACCGTCGAGGTTGTCCCGAACCCGCTTCCCAATCTCGAGATCGACGGGCGCCGAACCGCTCGGTCGAACTTCATGCACTCCTACGCCCGGATTCGCGGCGAAACAGTCGCGTTCCTCAACTGCGACGACCGATGGGAGACCCGAACGAAGCTCCAGGCGCAACTGAACGAGGTTCGTGCCACCGGAAGAGCCTGCGCCACCTCCCTCGACACGGAGGCTCACGGTCTCCGGAAGTTGAACCAGGTACCCGAGGTGCAGAATCCATTCACCCACGGGACGACCGTGCTGATCTCATCGTTCATGATGCCGTACTGGAGTTTCGGACGACGGGCCTTCTGGTGGAAGGTCGGTTTTCTGGACCTGCCGATGATCTGCCACTGCTACGAGCGCTTCGGCATCACCCGCCTGACCGACGAGGTGACGTTCTACCGGTATGACGGCGGTGGAACGTGGTCGCGGCACACCCCAGAAGAGAAGTCAGCGTGGATCCGGCGGACGGGACGACGGATGGCGATCAGCGGCCCGTACCGATTGCGGAACCGTCGGGCAATCGAGGAGTGGGCCTCACGGCAGTGACACGGGGGAAGATAGGCTGCGCCGCATGGGTGGAGGACTCTTCTCGTTTCGACTGTTCGGATTTCCCGTATCCGTGCACGGATCGTTCCTGCTGCTCGTTGCGTTTCTCGGCTACAACGGCAACACCGACGTGCAACGGGTGCTCGCATTCGTGGTCATCGCGTTCGTCGCCATTCTTGTCCACGAACTCGGCCATGCATTCGTCGCTCGGGCTCAGGGCTCGACGTTCACCCCGATCATTTCGCTCGAAGGCTGGGGCGGGAACACCCGCTACCGTCCCGCGTCCGTACCCTCCCGTATGCAGTCGATCCTCGTGACCGCTGCGGGCCCGGCCGCCGGTTTCGCTTTGGGCGCCATCGTCCTCGCCGTTCGGAGCGCCGGTGTGGTCGAGTCCACCTCGTTCACCGACTACCTCTTCCAGATCGGGCTGTTCACGACCATCGGTTGGAGCATCTTCAACCTCTTTCCGATCGTGCCGCTCGACGGCGGCCACATCATGGCCGAACTCCTGCCCGGCGATCGGCGGCAACGGCAACGGCGCGCCGCAATGATTTCGGCGGTCGTGGGCACCATTGCTGCGATTGCGCTCTGGCGGTGGACCGGATCGTTCTTCGCCCCGCTCGTGATCGGCTTCCTCGTCTACCAGAATCTCTCTGTTCTTCGCCCATCCCCGACCCCGGCGGCAGTGGCACCTCCACTCAGCCCCCGGGACGACTGACCCACATCAGGAGCACACCGTGCGCGCCTTCCTTCTTTCCCGCGACGATGAAAAGGTCGTCAGCCATGCGATCGTCGATCTGACCGACGACGACCTACCTGAAGGGGAGGTCACCGTTGCCGTCGAGTACTCGACCATCAACTACAAGGACGGCTTGGCCATCACCAACACGTCGCCGATCGTTCGTACCTGGCCGATGGTGCCGGGCGTCGACTTCGCCGGAACCGTTCTCTCGTCGTCCGCCGAATCCGTGAGCGTTGGCGACCGTGTCGTGCTGAACGGCTGGGACGTGGGCGAGAAGTACTGGGGAGGCCTGGCCGAGCGCGCCCGGGTCCGGGCCGAGTGGCTGACACCGCTCCCCGAAGAGTTCTCGACCTATCAGGCAGCGGCCATCGGCACAGCCGGCTACACGGCGATGTTGTGCGTCATGGAACTCGAAGAACACGGGGTCACACCGGACGACGGACCGATCGTCGTCTCCGGTGCCGCTGGGGGCGTGGGAAGTGTCGCCGTCGCGGTCCTTGCGAAGCTCGGCTACGAGGTCATTGCGTCGTCGGGACGAATCGACGAGGAAGGCGACTACCTGCGTTCGCTGGGTGCGACCGAGCTCTTGGATCGCTCCGAGTTGGGCGCCGAAGGCGGCCGTCCGCTTGCCTCCACACGCTGGGCCGGCGGCATCGACGTCGCCGGAAGCCACACACTCGCCAACATGCTCGCCGCGACGAACCCGCACGGTGTGGTCGTTGCATGTGGCCTGGCACAAGGCATGGATCTGCCCGCTTCGGTGGCACCGTTCATCCTTCGCGGAATCACCCTCGTTGGCGTCGACTCCGTCCACGAGAGCGCAGACCGCCGGGCGGCCGCCTGGGCTCGCCTGGGCAGCGACCTGGACGCCACGCTGCTCGAGTCGATGATCACCGAGATCGGCCTCGACGGTGTGGAAGCTGCTGCCGACGACATCGTCGCTGGTCGCATCCGCGGTCGAGTGGTCGTCGACGTCACGCGCTGACTCAGCCGTCGACCACCGGTGGGGTGATCGTGATCAGCCCAATCGACGGGGGAACACCGAAGCGAAGCTGCGGGGCCTGACCGCGGAGCAGGCCGACACCGGTCGATACATAGATCGGGTGCCCTTCGTACGAGAACAGACCTCCGGCCGCGATCTCATCGGGAACCGAGCTGAACGTGAGGAGCGGCCCGGTGAACGGAAGCGACACCTGTCCTCCATGGGTGTGGCCGGCGACGATCAGGTCGACCGGCGAGGTCGGCTCCAGATTGAGCACCGGATCTGGCGCATGGGTGAGGAGAATGACCAGATCGTCTTCGGTGAGGATGTCCCGCATCTCGCGGTGGATGTCGGCTCCGATCGCTCCTCGCTCGGCCCCGTCCCGTGAGATGAGGCCAACGACGTCGACGATCTGGCCGCCGACGGGAAGTCGGACCAGCTCATCCTGCAAGTGGATGGCGCCCGCCGCCTCGGCGATGGCCTCGACCCCTTCAGGCGTGTCGTGATCGCCGCCGACGAGCACCACAGCATCGACCGCGTCGGTGAGCTGACGAAGCCAACCGATGAACTCCGGCGCTCGCTCGTCGAAGTCCAACGGATCGTCGAACTCGAACAGGTCACCGGGTAGGACGATCATGTCGGGGTCGGCCTCGATCAGGCGTGCGGCGACGTCGCGTTCGTAGTCACCGATCGAGCCGGTCTGGAGATCGGCAACCACGCCGACGAGCAGGGTCTCCTCCGCGCCCTGTGCGCCGAGCCCGACCCGGTCCTCCTGGAGACGGAACGGCTCCACGTGGGTCGCCCACAGGCCGCCGAGCACCGCCGCGACAGAGCCGAACAGGAGCAACCACGCCATGATCGGCGTTCGAAATTCAGCGTCGAGCAGGTGGGGGACCACGATGATCGTCGAGGCAATCGGAAAGGCAACGACCATCAGGAGATAGACGAGATGAATGATCCCGAACAGGTTCAGATCGACTGTGAGAACGAGGACCACGACGCTCAGCGTCGTCACGAGCGCAGCTGCGAGCAATCCGGTGGCCAGGTCGGCGAGCCCGGTTCCCCAGCTTCGAAACCTGGCCGCGAACCCGGCGAACAAGCCTGCGGCGATCGCACACAGGAGGAGGATGGTGCTCAGGTCCACAGTGCAGAT
>CALBVR010000068.1 GCA_937969565.1 uncultured Acidimicrobiales bacterium
GTAGTCGTTGTCGTGCTTCACGAGCATTTCGTCGCTGTCGAAGAACCAGCCATCGTTTGCGCCATCGGTCCATTCGACGGACGGGAGTCCGCCGACGGCGTCGTCGGGGCTGTGCCAGCGCCCTTCGAGCACGACTGGCACGCCCATCTGGAACGACTCGGCGGCGTCGCCCCGGTGGGCCACGTCGACGGCGACACCATCGCACGCAACGGTGAAGAGCGTGACGCGGGTGCCGTCGATCTCGGCCTCGCCTTCGGTGATGGCGATCGGCGAGCCGAGGAGTCGGAAGCGTCGTTCGCCGAGTTCGTCGCGATCGGCGACGGCGTCGTTTGCCTCATTGAGCGAGAGCGTGGCCCCGCTGAGGCCCTGGAAGAGGACGAAGCCGATGACCCCGACGACGAGCAGCAGCACGAGGGACGGGCCGAGTCGGCGTCCGGTGCGGATCGAATCGATGTTGCGGGGCGTGAGGTCGAGGTCGTCTGGGCCGGCGTCGACGGATTCTGGGTCGATCTGCACCATCAGGCGTCTCCGATCCGTTCGGCTTCGTCCCGCGCTGACATCCAGCGCTGCTTCTCGACCGGCACGCGCTTCGCCAGTCGGTTGCCCCGCTGAATGAGCACCCAGGTGTAGATGCCGATGATGAGGAAGGCGCTCCCCCATCCGGCGACGAGATATCCAACATGGGTCATGACTGGTCTCCTGTTCCGGTGTCCACTGCGGCGTTGACGGCGTCGGTGCGTTCGGCTTCGGCCCGGCGTTGTTCGAGCGCTTCGACGAGGCCGAAGCGTTCGTTCTGGCGCTCGAGCCAGGCGACGCGGAAGCCCTTGATCAGCAGCCACACGTAGCCGGCGAGGCCGAACACGATGGCGTACATGAACGTGAAGAGTGTGAGGTCCTCGATGGCGGCGTCGGTGATCGTCGACTGCTGGTGCAGGGTTTGGCTGGCCCACCACTCGACCGATCGGTTCACGATGATCGAGTTGATGACGAGGAGGATGCCGACGATGGCGGCGCGGCGGGCCCGGGACTCGGCGCTGCCTTCGAGGCGGCGGACGGCGAGGTAGCCGAGGGCCAGCATGAAGAGCACGAGCGTCGTCATGAGACGGACGTCGTCCCAACGCCAGTAGGTGTTCCAGATCGGTCGGCCCCAGATCGAACCCGTGATGAGGGTGAGGGCGGAGGCGACGGCGCCGATCTCGGCGGACGCACCGGCGACGAGGTCCCACCAGACCGAACGGCGCAGGAGCACCATCACGGAGCCGATGGCCGTGACGGTGAAGGCGGTGTAGGCGACGATGGCCATCGGCACGTGGACGTAGATGAGGCGGACGGCGTCGAACTGGCCGATCTCGTCGCCGGACGCGGCGTCGATGCGAATGTCGGGGTCGGTGGCGATGAAGGCGAGCCACAGCAGAACGATCAGGCCGATGCTGAGGGCCCAACCCAACATCCGGGTCGTCCGTGATCCGGTGGCCGTGTCGAATCGACCGGTTTCGACCGCTTCCTGTGTCGTCGTCATTCTGGTTCCCCGTTCATCGGTGTCCCGCTCCCATTCCTATGCCTCCTCCATGAGGGCGCCGTGCGCAACGGAGCCGACCGCCAGGTACAACATCGCGAATCCGGTGAGTGACAGCAGCCACGACCAGCCGTCGGTGGCGACCGATCCCATGGCGTCGCCGAAGGCCCGCGACGCGCCGATCACGACCGGGGCGAGGACGGGCAGCAGCAGGATCGGCAAGATGGTCTCCCGGGCACGTTGGCCGGACAGCAGGGCGCCATAGAGCGTACCGGCGGCGCCGACACCGATGACCGCCGCAACGGTGGTGAGCAGCAGCAGTGTGACGTCATCCACAGGTGCGCCGTAGAGGATGAGAACGCCGCCCAGCAGCACGAGTGCGAGGAGCAGGAGCTCGGCGATGAGTGCGACGGCCTTGCCGAGAAACACTGATGCCGGATGCAGCCCGGACATGAGGAGTCCTTCGTCGGCGCCGTCGCCGTCCTCGAGTGAGACGGAGCGGTGCACGGCGAGCAGCGCAGCGAGCACGACGGCGACCCAGTAGAGGCCGGGCGTGAACGTGGCGAGCGTGGAGCTGTCGGCGTCGAGCGCGACCCCGAACAGCACGAGAACCAGCAGTGCGAACGGCACGACCTGGTTCAGCGCGATGCGCGAGCGCAGTTCGACCCGGAGGTCCTTGCCGGCGATGAGGAGCACGTCAGACAGCATCTGCGCCCTCCAGGATGAGGCCGCCGGCGACGGTGACCTGCCGGTCGACGACGGGGCGGACCCGGTCCAGTTCGTGGGACGCGACGAGGACGGTCGCCCCGGCGGCGGTGGCGTCGGTGATGAGCGAATCGACGATGTCCCGCCCGGCCTGGTCGAGCCCGGCGTGGGGTTCGTCGAGCAGCCAGAGTTCGGGCCGGCGGGCGGCGGCGACGGCGAGAGCGGTGCGGCGACGCTGTCCGGCGGAGAGTTGGCGTGTGGGTACGTCCATGAGTCGCCGGTCGATCTGCATGCGCTCGATCGCC
>CALBVR010000069.1 GCA_937969565.1 uncultured Acidimicrobiales bacterium
CGATGAGCGCCGTCGTGTTCTCGCATCGTCTCCAGGAGACGATCGGCCTCGCTCAGGTCAACCGGACGGTCGTCGAGGCGGGCGAACCGGTCGAGGTCGAAGGCCCCGGTGGCCGCAACGTGGCGGCGATCACCGAGTTGCCATTCATCTGAGGGCAGCTGCCGCCTGCCGAGCATTCGCGTTGACCACCAGGTAGACGCCGCTCAGCACGAGAAGCGCGCCGATGCCTTCGACCACGCCCAGCCGTTCATCGCGGAACAACCAGCCGAAGAACACGCCGAACAGCGGGATCAGGTAGGCGGTTGACGCTGCCTGTGTGGGCGTCGCCATCTTCACAATCAGTGCCATGAGCGAGAACGTGATCGCGTTGGCGGGTATGGCGTTGTACAACAGCGGAACGAGCAGTCCCAGCGACCAGTCGGTCTCGGCGGTGCCTTCGACCACCAACGCGAACGGCAGGAGGACCGCCGCCGACATGTAGAGCTGCACGCCGACGAGAACGCCGGGCGAGACCCGCGAGAAGTCCTTCCACTTCATGTGAACCGTTCCGTAGGCCCACGCGAGAGCCGAGAGCACGAGGGCGACGACCCCGAGCGCCCCGGCTTCGCCCGACAGCGTCGGGGCGGCCAACACCGCGGTTCCGGCGAAGCCGATGAGCAGCCCGACTTGTCCCACCTGCGTGGTCCGGCTTCGCAGCATCACCCAGGAGAGCACTGCCGTGAAGAGCGGCATCGTGCTCGCCATGAGTGAGGCCAGCCCGGCGGGCACGCGGCTGACGCCGAAGACCAGCAACGCACTGGACACGGTGGTGATCGCGAACGAGACGATGAAGATGTTTCCCAGGTCGTCGCGTCGCCGCGGGAGTTCCTCGCCCCGGAGAAGGGCGAGGGCCAACAGGAAGGTTCCGCCAATCACGGTGCGCATGGCGGCGAGCAGGATCGGTGTCGTGTGATCGAGGGTGAACTTGAGCACCGTGAAGTTGCCGCCGATGAGCGCTGCTGTCAGGACGATGAGGCCGAGAACCTTCTGCTGATGGGTCACGGGAGTTCGCCGACGGTGTCGTCGCCGGCGGCGGCGACGGCACACGACGGGTCGTCCGTCATGCCATAGGACGCCCATGGTTTGAAGCCGAGCAGCGCGAGGTAGTCGTCGTCGAGTTCGGCCTTCACCTCGGAGCGCAGAGCGTGGACGCCGTTGGTGAGTTGGCGAATCATCGGGCCGCAGAAGTAGGTGGTCAGACCGACGCGCGGTCCGCTCGAAGTGTTCTTTCCGGAGGCGTGCCAGGTGCGGCCATCCCAGGCAACGATCGATCCCGCCTTCCCTTCCACCTGATGGGCGGCGTACGCCACGGACGGGTCAGGGCTCACACCGGAGAGCTGGCTTCCGGGGACGAGTCGTGTGGCGCCGTTGTCGGCGGTGAAGTCGGTGAGCATCCACATGATGTTGAGGATGAGCGGGCCGATGATGGGGACGGTCGCCGGTTCCGGTGACCCGGTCGGCACCGTGGCCCGGGTCAGGTCTCCCTGTCGGACGAGCGCTTCGCCCGGACGCACGGGTTGGGGCATCCACCATTGATCGGCGTGCAGCGGCATCTCCAGATTGTCCGGGTACGTGATGTGGGCATCGAGCGACGAGAGCAGGTGAGACTCGCCCAGCACGTGCGTGGCGAGGGTCTGGGCCACGGGGTGAATCGGCAGTTCGCGAATGGCTGCGCCCTTGTTGACGAGCGTGTACACCCACTGGTTCACGTCATCGCCATCCGCCTCGGCCGGGTAGCCATGGTCGAGCGACCGTGCCCGCTCGGCTGCGGCCTGCTCAAGCACTCGTGTTCGGAGCGCCTCGGCGGCATCGGGCGACAGCACGTCGGTGAGGACGCAATAGCCGGCACGGTCGAGGTCAGCACACGCTCGAGTCACATCGGACGTCGGCTGGGCACGATCGACCATGACCGCTACTTGATCCGCTCGAAGAGGTATGCGAACGGAGACTTGGTGTAGCCGATACCCCGTCCGAGTTCGTGCAGCGATTCAACGCTGAGCTCCACCGGTTTCCTCGGCCACAGATAGCCGTCGAGGTTCGTCCGTTCGACCCGGTACTCGCCGTTCCGTGACGTCACGACACCGGCGAGGACGTACCGTTCGTCGAGCGAGGCCATCGCAACGTCGCCGTGGCTCGGATGCACCAGCAGGGTGCCACCGACCTTGAGCCGATCGGTGCAGTGTTCCGAAACGAAGCCGGCGTACAGCGAGATGAGCAGGTCGAACTCGGTTTTCTTGGGAAGCTTCAGCGCCTCGGTGTAGTCAGCGTGCAGGAACGAGAAGGCCGCGTCGGGATCATCACCGTGCTCGGCGATGAGTTCTCGGACACCGTCCTCATCGGCGAAGAATGCGGCCGCCCGCTTGTCGGTGTCCACGTAGACCACATCCGGGAGAACGAAGGATGCGGCAATGTCGACGTACGAGCCCGGGTACAGTGCGGACTCGGCGGCTGTCGCGTCGACCACCGCCGCGAAGAGACGGTGGCGATCTCCTGGTTGACGGTCCTGTTCCGCCCAGAGCTTCTTCGTCTTTGCAAGCATGCGAGCCTCCGGTGTCGACTGTACCGATCGTTCGGCGGTCAGGCTGTGGCGAGGAAATCGATGATGGTGCCGGTGAATCTGTCTGGGTCTTCGAGCAGGCCCAGATGCTGAAGATCGGCGACGATGTCCAGCCGGGAGTCGGCGATCTCGGCGGAGATGGTTTCGCTCATCGCAGGGGTGGATCCGGAGTCGTTCTCGCAGGTCATCACCAGCGTCGGGTGCGTCAACGCCGGGTCCGGCTCGATCAGCTCCGTCACGCCGTTGGCCAGAACCCAGCGGGCGGCAGCGTAGTGGTGCAGATCGTTTGCGAGCACGACGTCTCGGACCCAGTCGACGACAGCGGTGTGTTCCCGTCGAAAGTCGGGCGTGAACCAACGCTCGAGCGTGGCGTCGATCGTTGCAGCCGGCCCGCCGGCGGCGCTGTCGATGGCCCGCTGTTCGACGAGCCGCTGCGCTTCCAGCCCCCGGGCGTGCGGAGAGTTCAGAATGGAAAGCGACGCAACCCGCTCGGGATGGTCGATGGCGACACGACGGTTGATCATTCCGCCGAGCGAGAAGCCGACCAGGTGGGCCTGTTCGATCGCCAGTTCGGCAAGCAGGTCCACGAGTTGTTCGCTGAACGTGGTCAACGACAGCTCCGAAGGCGGCGGTCCGCTGGCGCCGTGCCCGAGGAGGTCGTATCGCAGCACGTCGTGCGACGCCGCCAACGCCGGCATGTGTTGGTCCCAGGTGCCCATCGAGAGGCCCAGCCCGTGAATGAGCACGACGGGGGTGGTGCCGTTGGGTCCGGTTCGCGACCAGTGGGTTCCGGCGTCGGTCGTGCCAGTCGTTGCGTCCATGGGACCTCCGTCGGGGAGCCTTGCAGGACCGGATCACGAACGGCCACTCCGGACGCGATCGTGCAGCCGGGATGCTCCCGGCCACACGATCGTCAGCCGTCAGCTGTCAGCCGCAATCGGTGATGATGCGGATGCCGTCGACGTTGCGATCGGCTCGGAGGTTCATCCAGAGCGAGGTGCCCTCCGAAGAGCGGGTCAACCGGAATCGGTCGTGGCGTTCGGCCCCATCGCCGTCGTACCCGACCCCGTCGACTGCGAGATCAGCGCTGCGTCCAAGCTGTCGGTTTCGGACGATCACGCCAAGTATCTCGGCGTCACCGAAGCTGACGGTGCCGCGGATGCGTCGACGGTCGGAGTCTGCGTGGACGTACCAGGAGCAAACGTCCGTGCCTGCGGCGATGAATGTCCGATCCGTCGCTCGGCCGTTGAACCAGCCGTCCTCGGTCCGATCGACCCGAAGCCGGCTGTCGAGCGTCGTCGGGCCGGCCTCTTGGACGACGTTGAGGTGCCGGCCCTCGTGTGGGCCGCCATCGAGCAGCGAGACCGGTTCGATCAGCCGAGCGTGGCCGGAGAGCATCGGAGCAGCATTCTGCGGGTCCTCGCGGGGATCGCCGGGGTCGTCCGAGTCATCGACGTCCATGAGCACGAGCAGTGTCGCTGAGCGGGCCGCGAGCGCAAGCGGTTCTTCCGTGCCGCCGAGCGTGACGGTGCCGGACTCCCGGATCTCCATGTCCGTCGCAGCCGACCAGTCCCAACGCTCGGCGTCGCCTGTCGCTCCGACGAGTGTGAGTGGGACGTTCTGGTCGCTCCGTGCCTTGTTGATGATCAGGATGGTGAGCGCACCGTCGGCCGAGCGGGTGGCCGCGTGGACGGACACCGCTCCTTCGTCGCTGGAGGTTGCGAGCTGGGCCTGGTCGCCGAATCGAGCGCCATTGCCGTCGTAGTTCCGATAGAGCCGGAACGCATCGATGATCGGCCGATCTGCCCATTCGGCAGGCGTCAGCCCCGTCCACTCGGCCCACGGGTCCCAGACGGTGGCGACATCGAGTCCCTCACGTCCGAAGATCCCGAGGGCGTCCGCTTGGGCGAGCCCTCCGGCGATCGTTTCACTGCCGCCGAAGTTGTATTCGGTGAGGGCGAGGTCCGTGCCCGGATAGTGCTGATCGATGAGCGTCTGCATCCGAGGGATGACGGCAGAGCCGTTGCCCAGTGTGAAGTCACGGGTGACCCACCAGTCCTGCGGCGCGTAGGTCGGGTCCCAGAGGCTCCGAGTGGACTCGAGGCGCAGGGCGTCCGAGCCCCCTGCGTAGACGCGGTCGTCGTAGAAGTTGATCGCCAGATGGTCGAGCAACCGGGTACCGGCCTCGTTGCTCGCGTCAGCCATGCCTTGGAGGTAGTCGGCGGTGAAGGTTGGAACATCTCCGGGCCGGAGGCCTGCCTCCACCTCGTCGCCGGTGACGTAGTAGCTCCAGCCGCTCCAGAGCACCGGGCCGATCACGCTCGCAGTGGGGTCGACGGCCTTCACGGCGCTGGCCCAGCTCTGGTTCCGTTCGATCAGCTCTTCGCGGCCGATGGGATTCGGTCGGACGTCGGCATGTGTGCCGTACCAGAGGCCGGGCTCGTTCCCGAGCGCGTACGTTTCCACGCCGCCAGCGGCCGCGGTGCCGTGTTGGTCAACGAGTTCCCGGACCCAATCGGCCGCGAACTGTTCGTCCACGGCGACGCTGGAGAGCAACGGGTCTGCACCGCCCGAGACCCGCTCTCCCCCGATGAAGCCGTTTCCGCACTGCACGTCGGGATCGAGGTAGTGGGGTTCCGACGCGTCCTGTCCGTCGACGCGATGCGCGGCGCCGAGCGCGTCGTTGGCCGGGTAGCTGCAGGTACCTGTTCGGTCCTTTGCCACCCAGCCGAGCAGGGGCAGCGTGAGGATCGTGTCCGTCCCGTCGGCCTGGTTTGCGACCTCGAACCGGTGGTCGGCGCCGGTGTCATCGTCGGGCGAGTTCATGAAGAACCAGTCGTTTCCGAGGTTCGTGGCGCCGATCGTGTGGTTGAAGCGCTCGGTGCTGTTGCCGCCCCAACGGTTCACGGGAACATCAAGCTCTTCGCGGACTTCGTCGGTCACGAAGTTCATCCCGTAGATGTCGTCGCTGATCGTGTGGGGAAAGGCGGTGGTCCTGGTGGCTGACTCGCCGGTCGCCGGGTCGACCACGGTTCGCTCGAGGAGACCGCCGTTCAGGTCGACCGTCAGTTCTGGGCCGTTCTGCGCTGGTGCCGGTGTGCCTTCGACGATCCGCACGTTGTCGATGTGGAAGGTCGTCCGCGTGGCGGCGCTGAGATTGTCGAACCAGACGCCGGTGATTGCATCGGGCCCGCCCAGATCGTCGAGGGGGATCGACACCGTCATCCATTCGTTCGGGAGGGGTGTCACGGGGATCGACGCAAGGTCGAGTCCGGACGCCAGAAGGCGGGCGCCGATCGCACTCGTCGAGCCGCCGCCGTGGAGCTCGAATTCGAGTCGGCCGTCGAGTGGCATCGGGTGGCTGCTGTTGCTGCCGATGTAGAAGGCTTCCCATGGCCCCGCATCGACGGCGACGGCCACTCCGCCGCTCGCCACCTCAGCGGTGCTCTTGGTGTCGACCTCCGCCCACGACCAGTCGCCGAAGTCGTCGGCGAACTCGTCGTCGAAGAGCGTCCACACGTCGCCGGGTGCGGCAGACGCGGGAGCCGCCACCCTGAGGAGCAGCGTTGCCAGAACAGCAACGACCGCGAGTACGGCAATGACGGCGCGTCGCCGCGGTCTCGGCTCGGCACGTTCGTCGAACGGATCAGATTCCTGATGGCTACTCATGCTGTGACCGTACGAAGGCGTTGCGGCGGCAACCGGACGCCAACCGGACGATCAGTCGACGTTTCGCAGCCGGACCCCACGGTGGCGAATGATCTCCACCCATGGATCGCCGTTCTCGAACTCGGCCAGCCGTTTGCGGAGCCGCTTGAGCAGCGCGGACAACGCGTCGTCGCTCACGCCTTCCGCGTGCGCGTCGTCCCAGGCGGCCTCGATGGCGGCAAGACGCGTGACGATCTCGCCCTCGGCGGCGTACAGGCACTGCAGCAGGCGCAGCTGTCGCCCGGAAAGCGGGGGTTCGACCCGCCGGGCGTCGACCCAGACCGCCGCCGTTTCCGGGTCGATCCAGACGCCGATCAACCGACCGATCGCCGGCGCGATCGGGGTGGCGAGCGGGTCGCGGAATCGCAGCGTCAGCGATCCGGCGATCGCCAAGAGCGCACCGTCGTGAATCGCCACGGGATCGGCGCCGAGCGGAGCTCCGTCGAGGAAGGTGCCGTTTCGGCTGTCGAGGTCCGAAACGAACCAGCCCTGGGGCCGAGGCACGAGCTGGAGGTGATGCCGTGACACCGCTGGCACATCGAGAACGATTGCGGCCTCGCCGCCGCGCCCGACGATGCAGACATCGTCGATGTCCCATCGCCGTGACGTTCCCTGCGGATCGTTCGGATCAACGAGTTCGAGTACCGCAGCGGTCATCGTTTCGATCGTAGTGCGAGTGGGCGCTTCGGCTGATCACTCGGCTCGAAGCAACGGGTCACAGTCACTTCCCTCGGCGGCGAACACCATCTCATCGAGGAACACCAGCCCCTCGCCGTTGTCCTTGAACGTGCGCGGTACGGCCCAAGCGGCTCCGTCCGGCGCCGGCGGCGTGATGAGGGTGACCTGGCCGGGTGCCGCCGCGATCACGTCGAGCGACGGTGAGGAGCCGAACTGGGCGAAGCTCGCATCCACCCAGTCAACGGACATCTCCGAAGTGAAGACGGTGCCTTCGACGCGAACGTTCGCGCTGAACAGGTAGCGCCGTCCTGCTTCGACCGGAACCACCTCGCCCCAGATGCCAAAGAGGTTCGGCTCGCCGACCTGCAGGACCCCCGAACCTTCCACTCCCCCGTCGGCGAGCACACGAACCTGTTCGCGATCGGGGTCATCGCCATCCTGGAACCAGTTGTCCGGCAGGTCGTCGGTTTCGAAGTCCGCCTCGGTGAGAAGGTTGCAGGCGAGCGACTCGGCCACACCGGACTCCCACGCCGCGACGACCACCCGGTCTGCACCGTCGGTCGTGGTCGGCGCGACCGTCTCGAGCGGTTCCGCGGTGGTGGCTGGCTCCGCGGTCCGATCCTCGAGGGTGGTCGGAGCTGTGCTCTCGCTCGGCTCGACGGTGGTCGTGCTGGTCGTTGCGATTGTCGTGGCTGCGGTGCCGGGCGCGCCTTCGGCCGAGTCGTCCTCCCGAAGTGCGGGAACGATCAGCGCCGCCACGAGCACCAAGGGCAGGCCCACGCGGAAGACGAGCGACGCGAAACTCAGCCGCCGGCCCCGGTTGAGAGTGGAGACGTTCGTCGTTGCGGTCAAGGCATGGAGGAAGGCATCCACGGATCCGAAGCGGCGTTCGGGGTCCTTCTCCAGTGACCGGAGCACGGCGTCCGTCCACGAGGGTGGCGTGGATGTGTCGAGTTCGCCGAGGGGCACCGGCTCGCTGTGCAGTTGGTGGTGCAATGCCGTGGCGATGGAATCGCCGGGAGGGAACGGCCAGTCGCCGCTCACCATCTCGTGCAGCAGCAGGCCCGCTGCGTACTGATCGCTGCCCGGCGTCCGTGGTGCGCCTTCGATCACCTCCGGTGCCAGGTAGCGGGGCGTGCCGGCCATGGAACCATCGACGGTGACGGTCGCTGAGTCTTCGGATCGGCTGACGCCGAAGTCGATCAACGCGATGGAGTCGTCGGGTCGAAGCAGGACGTTGTTGGGCGTGATGTCCCCGTGCACGATGCCGGATGCATGCAGGGCGGTGAGCGCGGCGGCGATCTGCGCAAAGATTCTGTGGGCGCGATCCCGTGCCAGCGGGCCGTCGTGCAGCAGTTCTCGGAGCGATCGGCCGTCGACCCAGTCGGTGACCAGCGCCGGCTCGTCTCCGAGCTGGATGAGTGATCGAAACCGGGCGAGGTTCGGGTGATCGACCTGCTGGAGGATGGAAGCCTCCCGTTCGAGTCGATCGATGTCGACCCCCGGCAGCAGGACCTTGAGCGCCACGTCATCTCCCGATTGACGCTCGCGTGCGCGGTAGACGACTCCGGACCCGCCTCGGAGGGGCGGACCGATCAGGTCGAAGCCTGCAGCGGCGGCGAGATCGAGGTGCATTGGGCAGGAACCAGCGTGTCTGAACGTTCGGCATTCTCCACCGCTGGCTGGAGTTCGAGTGGATCGAACCGTTTGACCACGCGATCGTCATCTCACAGACTTGGCCGATGTCGAGCACCGCACCTCTTGCCAAGAAGCACCTGACCGTCCATGGAAAGCGTATGGCCGTGCACGACGTGGGTGTCGGGGATCCGATCGTGTTTCTCCATGGGAACCCCACGTCCTCGTACCTGTGGCGAAACGTCGTTCCCCACGTGTCGGCGACCCATCGGTGCGTCGTTCCAGACCTCATCGGACATGGCGATTCCGACAAGCTCGACCAGAGCGGCCCAGATTCGTACACCTTCGGGGAGCACCGGTCCTACCTCGACGGTCTACTGGACCAGCTCGACCTCGGCGACGACATCACGTTCGTGATTCACGACTGGGGTTCTGCGCTCGGCTTCGATTGGGCCAACCGGCACCGCGACCGGGTATCCGGAATCGCGTACATGGAGGCGATCGTCATGCCGGTCACCTGGGACCAGTGGCCAGCAGGAGCCCGAGGAATCTTCCAATCCCTCCGTTCGGAGCAGGGCGAAGACATGGTGCTGAACCGAAACCTGTTCGTGGAAGCGATCCTGCCCGCATCCATCCTGCGTGACCTGAGCGACGAGGAGATGGACGAGTATCGACGGCCGTTCCGCGATTCAGGTGAGGACCGTCGCCCCACCCTGACCTGGCCCCGGCAGATCCCCATCGAGGGTGAGCCGGCCGACGTCGTGGAGATTGTGCAGGACTATGCGAGCTGGCTGGCGGAGGCAGCACTTCCGAAGCTCTTCGTGAACGCCGACCCCGGCACCATTCTGACCGGCGAGCAGCGGGAGTTCTGCCGGAGTTGGTCGAACCAGACCGAGGTGACTGTGGCCGGCAGCCACTTCATCCAGGAGGACAGCGCCACGGAGATCGGCAAGGCGCTGTCGGCGTGGATGCAGGAGCGCTGAGAGCCCTACACAGATTCGGGATGCACCCGGTTCCGACCGGCCTGTTTCGCTCCGTACAGATGCGCATCGGCTGACGGCAGCACCGGCGCAAGCTCGTCGGTCGTCCCGACACCGACGCCGATGCTGCAGGTGACCGCATTTTCGATTCCCTCGAGCGTCCACGGTTCCGCCAGGAATCCGGCGCGGATCCGGTCGGCGAGGATTCGAGCGTGCTGCAACGAGTCCGTCTCGGCCACCACGACGAACTCGTCACCGCCGATCCGGAAGACCCGATCGGACGCGCGACCGGCCTGTGTGCAGATGGCGGCCGCACGGGCGATCACGCGATCGCCGGTTGGGTGCCCGTGGCGATCGTTGATCTCCTTGAAGTGGTCGAGATCGATCACCAGGATCGCCACCGGGATCGCCGGGCCGACGCTGAGTGATTCGAGGTGACGATCGAAGGCACGACGATTGCCGACCCGCGAAAGCTCGTCGATGAGAGCCTGCTCCCGAAGCTCGCTGGTGCGATCGAGCAGGCGTTGTTGGCGGTGTTCGAGATCGGCCCGGTCGCCGATGAGACGAATCAGGATGTCTGCCTCGCCGGGTCCGTCTTCGAGTGCTGCGTCGGCGGCCAGGCGTGCGTCCTCGAGCGCTCCGGACATGTCTCCGAGTCGCTGGTGTGCGACCGAGCGCCAGCGAAGCGCCTCCACTCGACGGAGCGGGACGAGGTCATGGTCCTCGAAGGGCGCAAGGCATCGGTTGGCCAGCGCCACGGCTCGAATGTTGTCGCCTCGATGCACGGCGATGGGGAGTTCGACCACGCTGAAGTAGCGGATGAACGCCTCGGCGGAGTGGGCGGTGAACGCATCCATCTCGGCCCACTCGGTGCTTGCCGCTTGCATGTCGTCTTCGATCATCGCGATGCTCGCGAGCGCTGCCGCTACGAAGCACTCGGTTTCCGGGTTGACGTCGCGGGCACGAAGCGAGCGCAGCGACGCCTCGGCGAGATCGAGCTCGGGCCGGAACTGGGGCACCACACGTGCGCCGCGAAGCAACTTGGCCCGCGAAACGGCGAGCGCGATGTTCGTGGATGCGGCGACGATTGCCCGAGCGGAGTTCTCGACCGGTGCGAATCGGAGGCTCTCGGCGAATTGTGTGGCCGCCAGTTCGTAGGCACCGATGGCAAGGAAGGCGATCCCGAGGTTGTTCGCGGCGGCAGCGCCAGACACCTCGGGGTGGTTTCGGCGAAGGGTCTCGAGGGCGTGGGCATGGAGGAGACAGGTATCCATATCGCCCTCGATCGCCGCGATGGTGGCCGCGATGCCCAAGGTGGAGCCGAGGACATCCGGATCCGCGTGAGCCTGGAGAAATGGCAGCATGCGATCGATCCGGGCGGCCATTTCCTTCGGCGGAATTTCTCCTTGGAGCCGCGAGACACGCGTCGCGATCACGCGGGCACGGTCGCGGTTGGTGAGGCTCGGATCCTCGGCGAGCCGGTCGAGCGTCGACATCAGCTCGATTCCCGGAACGAACCGCTCGACGCACGCGCGCATGACCTCCGCCACCTCGGGCGAATCCGGCTCGCGCACGCGCGAGCTCGCCTTGTTTGCAACCGACCCAGTCACATGACGAGTGTATTACGAATCTGGTGAGCCAACCGGGATGTCATCCGGCAGGATGAGCAGGTGACCAGCATCGTCGTGTCCGATCTTGACTACGCGCCTCCGGGCGGCGACTCGCTCTTCTTTGACGTGAGCTTTGGGGTGAGTCCGGGCGAACACGCCGCGATCGTCGGCCCCAACGGCGGCGGCAAGAGCACGATCATGCGGATCCTGTCGGGCGAACTCGACGCCGATGGCGGCGAGGCGGTGGCGCACGGATCTGTGCTGACCATGACGCAGGACGTCGGCATGGGCGACCCCGACCGGCCGCTGCGCGAGATGCTCCTCGACGTGGCGCTGCCGGAGCTCCGCGAAGCGGGCCGTACCCTGTTCGCCTCGGAACGGTCGATGCTCGACGGCACGGACGACGGCATGGCGTACGCCGAAGCGATCACGGCCTGGGGTGATCTCGGTGGCTACGAACTCGAGTCACAGTGGGCGGCTGCGGTCGAGCGCAGCGTGAAGTCGACCGTCGAGGATCTTGCGACGCGGCGTGTGGGCGACCTCTCGGGCGGCGAACGAAAACGCCTCGTGCTCGACCTGCTTCTCGACTCTGGCGCCGACGTGTTGCTGCTCGACGAACCGGACAACTACCTCGATATCCCGACTCGCGTGTGGCTCGAGGAACGCCTGATCGACTGCCCGACGACGATCCTGATGATCAGCCACGACCGTGCGCTGCTCGAGCGGGTCGCCACGAAGATCATCGTGCTCGAAGGGTCCGGATGCTGGGTGCACGGCGGTTCATATGGGACCTTTCCTGCTGCACGCGAGCAGCGACAGGCACAGCTCGGTGATGCCTTGAAGCGCTGGAACGAGGAAGAGCGTCGCCTGCATGCCCACATGAAGGTGATGAAGGCACGGGCTGCCCAGAACTTCAAGAACGCCACCAAGGCGAACGCTGCGGAAACTCGTTGGGAGAAGTTCGTGGCCGCAGGGCCTCCTCCCCCGCCGGTGGCAGATCAACAGATCCACGTCGGCCTCCGAGGCGCCGACTCGGCCCGCCGAGTATTGGATCTGCGCCGCGTTGGCATCGACGATCTGTTCCTTCCATTCAGCGACGAGATCCACTTTGGTGAACGGGTGGGCCTGATCGGCCCGAACGGGACAGGCAAGACACATCTGATGCGAGCACTCGCGGGAGAGCATCCACCGCACGAAGGAACCATCGGGCTCGGCCCGCGAACCTCGGTCGGCACGTTCACCCAGATCAACGACCGTCCCGACTTCATCGGACGTGACCTGTTGGACATCGTCCGCGAACGCGTACCGGACGAGGAGAAGGCGATGAAGGCGTTGGCCCGATACGGCCTGGCCCGCCACTACCGGCAGGAGTTCGAAACGCTCAGCGGAGGCCAGAAGGCGCGGCTGGAAATCCTCTGCCTCGAACTCGAAGGCCACAACGTGCTGCTCCTCGACGAGCCGACCGACAACCTGGACATCGAGTCGTCTGAAGCACTGGAGCAGGCTTTGGACGGGTTCGTCGGCACCGTCGTCGCTGTCAGCCACGACCGAACCTTCCTGGAAACCCTTGATCGATTCGTGATGATCGGCGACGACGGGTCGGTGCATGAACTCCCGGATTGGCCCCTCGCCTTGGCGGCGCTCGAGGAGCCCGACCGGGTCACGGATCTTCGGCTGGCTCGATCGCTGCACGACGAGTGACACCGACCTCAGAGAACCTGCGGGGCGCGGCGTGGATGACGCTGGGCATGGCGGGCTACGTCCTGAACGACACATCCATCAAGTTGGCGGCAGAGGACGTGCCGCTGTTTCAAGCCGTGTTCATCCGGGGCTGCATCGTCACCGTGATCCTTGGGACGGCGACTGCTGCGCGGGGTGAGCTGCCACTGCTCGTGTCCCGTCTGAACCGCCCAATGGTCATTCGGTTCGCGATGGAGACGATCGGAACGGTCTTCTTTCTGCTGGCGCTCACCAACCTCCCCCTGGCCGGCATCACCGCGGTCCTGCAGATCGTTCCCATCGCGGTGACGTTCGCTGCCGCCCGGCTGTTGCGAGAGCCGGTCAGCATTCATCGAGTCGGCGCGGTCGTGTTCGGCTTCCTGGGCGTCCTCATCATCCTGCGGCCGTGGTCGGAGGAGTTCAGTCCGTGGTTCCTCGCCGGCCTCGTGGCCGTGGTCCTCGTCGTGATTCGTGAGCTCGCCACCAAGGACATCCCGACCGACGTACCGTCGCTCGTGATCGCGCTCGGCACGGCAATCTCCATCACCACAATGGGCGGGCTCGTCTCGCTCTTCCAGGGATGGGGACCGGTGGACACGCGTGAGGTCTCGATCCTCGGCCTCGCCGGGTTGTTCCTCACGATTGGCTACATGGCCAGCATCATCACCGTGCGCACGGGCGACCTGAGCTT
>CALBVR010000070.1 GCA_937969565.1 uncultured Acidimicrobiales bacterium
CGGCGTCTGGCTCGGTCCGGGCGTCATCGTCACGAACGCCAAGTTCCCGAATCGCGAAGACACGAAAGAGAACCTCACCGGCGTCACGCTTCGGGCGGGCGCCACCGTTGGCGCCGGCAGCGTGCTGCTGCCGGGAATCGAAATCGGCGAAGGCGCACTCATCGGCGCCGGCGCTGTCGTAACCAAAGACGTGCCGGCCGGATCGGTCATCGTCGGAAACCCAGGAACATCGCTGTGAACAACATCCCCTTCCTCGACCTGCAACGCCTCCATCGATCCATCGATGACGAGGTGCAAGAGGCCATTCGTTCGACCATCGATCGAGGCGCCTTTGTCGGCAAGAACGCCATCGCCGGTTTCGAAGAACGTTTCGGCGCAGCCCATCACACGGGTTCGGGGGCTGGGTGTGGCTCCGGCACCGACGCACTCACCCTTGCGCTGAAAGCACTCGGGATCTCCTCCGGCGACGAGGTCATCGTCCCGGCCATGACGTTCATCGCCACCGCCGAGGCCGTCGTGCACGCCGGTGGCACACCGGTCGTCGCCGACGTCGACCCGGTGACCCTTCTCCTCACCCCCGAAACAGTCGATGCGGTTCGCACACCCAAGACCCGGGCCGTACTTCCCGTCCACCTGTATGGCCACATCGTCCCGGCCGTGCACCTTCGCCACTGGCGGGAGGAGGGGCTCATTGTCATCGAGGACGCGGCGCAGGCCCACCTCGGCACGACCGAGCAACATTCCGTCGGATCCATCGGTCACGCCGCATGCTTCAGCTTCTACCCAGGCAAGAACCTCGGCGCCTTTGGCGACGGCGGAATGGTGATCTCCGCTGACGAGGCAATCGTCGAGGAGGTCCAACGCATCCGCGACCACGGTCGGACGAGCAAATACACCCACGACGTCGTGGGATACTGCTCGCGTCTCGATGGCATCCAGGCGGCCATTCTCGATGTCAAACTCCGTCATCTCCCGGAGTGGACGGCAGCCCGCGTCGCCGCGGCCGAGCACTACCGTTCACTCATCGGCGACCGGCTCGTACCGTGGAACGATGGTGCCGTCCACCACCTTCTCGTCGCCCGCTTCGACGACCGCGATGCCGTGCAGCTGCACCTCAAGGACGCAAAGGTTGCCACCGGCATCCACTACCCGGTGCCGCTCTCCCTTCAGCCCTGGCTCGCCGCATCGACACCAACGTGCCCCGGCGCAGAGACCGCGGCCCAAGAAATCCTCTCACTGCCGATGGACCCCCTGATGTCCCTCGAAGATGTCGACGAGGTCATCCAGCGTCTCGATCGGGCCCTGCGGCCGGTCTGACATGTGCGGCTTCATCGGCACGATCGGCCTGAGGAACGCGCCACCGCCGGAACGCCGCGCCGCCGCGCTCGAATCCCTTCGCCATCGGGGCCCCGATGCCGAAGGCGATTCATGGGGTCCAACCGGATGGTTGGGATTCCGTCGACTCTCGATCCTGGACCTCGACGAACGCTCTGATCAACCGATGACCCACCCTGGCGGGGTCCGGATCGTCTTCAACGGCGAGATCTACAACTACCGCGAACTCCGCGTCGAGCTCGAACACCTCGGCCATCGTTTCGAGACGAGCGGCGACACCGAAGTACTCCTGCACGGCTGGGTCGAGTGGGGAGAGGACGTCTTCCGACGGTGCAACGGCATGTGGGCCGTGGCCGTGCTCGACCCCGCTCGGTCGGGGGTGACCCTCGCTCGCGATCGCTTCGGGGAGAAGCCCCTCCACATCGGCCAGGACAAGGCAGGTGCGTGGTGGTTTGCGTCCGAACCGGCCGCACTTCGTGCCGCCGGAGTCGGTTCGGGACGCCTTGACATCAACGCACTCGCCGGCCTGTTGGTCTATGGAGACACCGACCCAGGCACCCGAACGTGGTTCGACGGGATCGAACTCATTCCTCCCGGACACATCGTGCACCTCGACCACAACGGGCGAGTTGCGCGGCCGTACTGGTCCACCGCCGATCTTCTCGACGAGACCCGCACGTCGGCGCCGGCCTCCGACGCTGACGTACAGGCCGCGCTCGAACGTGCGGTCGCGCTTCGACTCCGAAGCGACGTCTCCGTCGGCACCAGCCTTTCCGGCGGAGTCGACAGCGCTTCCATCGTCGCCTCCATCCGGGCCGTCGATCCTGACCGCCCCCTCGTGGCATTCACGGCCTCCTTCCCCGGACATCCCGGGGACGAATACGACCGAGCGGCGCTGGTCGCCGACCGTTTCGATGCTGACCTGCACCGTGTCGAACCTTCCGTAGATGGGTTTCTCGGCGACCTCGACGACCTGATCCGCCATCAGGGTGCACCGTTCGACATGCCCTCGGTCTACGCACAATGGTGCGTCATGCAGGCAGCTGCCGCCGCTGGCGTCACCGTGCTTCTGGATGGGCAAGGAGCTGACGAGACGTGGGGTGGTTACGCAAAGCACTCGACCCTCGCGTTGCTCCAAGCCGCACGCGACGGACACCTTGCCACGGTGGCATCGGCACTGCGGTCGTCTCACGGACGGCGGAACGTGCGAGATGGCGCAAGCTCCAAGATCCTCGGCTACCTCGTCAATGACCGCGTCCGCGGTCTCCTGTTGGACGTCCTCAGGCGCCGACGAGCTGCGATTCTCGGTCCCGCTCTCCACACAGCCATTCCCGACGACCCCATCGGTTCAACCGCCGCAACCGGCCCGCTTCAACGTGGCCGCGTCGGCGACCTCGACCGCTCGATTCTGCCGCGCCTGCTTCGGTACGCCGACCGCAACTCGATGGCGTGGAGTCGAGAAGTGCGACTTCCCTTCCTCGACCCCGAAATGGTGGAAATCGGTCTTCGGTCGAACTGGGCCAACGGGGCGACCGTCGGCTGGACCAAGCACCAGCTGCGGCGGTCCATGCAGGGGCGCGTTCCCGACGAGGTCCTCTGGCGGAGAGAGAAGTCTGCATTCGACGTTCCCACCGACAATTGGCTGGCACAATCGAAGTTGGTCGAGCAGATCGATTCTGCGACTGCCCATCTCGTCGAGCTCGGCGTGCTCAACGGCGCCAACGCCTCGGCGATCAACCCGTGGGTCCGACTCAGCATCAGCCGATTCATCGACGTGTATGGACTCGAACTGCCGTGAACGGTGATCGCCCCAACGGGCTCCTCCGACGCGCTGCGACGGTCGCCTCGGGCGCCGCGCTCGGACAGCTCGCGCTGCTTGCGGCCGCGCCCATCCTCACGCGGTGGTACTCACCTGAAGCATTCGGGCTCTTTGGAGCGTTCTTCGCAACCTCTGCAATTCTCGGCCTCGTTGCGACGCTCCGCCTCGAACTCGCGATTCCGCTGCCGTCCTCGGACAAGGACGCATCGGCGGTAGCGCGCCTCGCGGACGTATCGGTCGTCGCCATCTCCATGGTCGTATTGGCCGTTGTCGCTGCAGCCAACGACAGCTTCCTCATCGCACCGCTCGGCGCGACTGCATGGTTGTTGGCACCATCGGCCCTCGCAATCGGGGCCTTCAACATCCGAACACATCGAGCCGTTCGACACGATCAGTTCGCCACGGCCGGCCGAGCTCGAGTCGTGCTTGGCGTCGGGACCGCGATCACGCAGCTCGCTCTGGCGCCCCTCGGCCTCGGCGGACTCGGCCTCGCGCTCGGACCCCTCGTCGGCTACCTCGCCGCATCGCTCATGCTCTCGACGGGTCCGCCAGCCACCCAGGCATCGGGATCGACGATGAAGGATCAGCTTCGTCGATACCGGCGCTTCCCGCTCTTCAGCGTCTGGTCCGCCCTGTTCAATCGAGGCGCACTCGAGCTCCCGACGATCGCACTCCTCGCCCTGTTCGGTCAGGCGAGCGCCGGCGCGTTCTACCTTGCGTATCGCATCACCGTGCTCCCGGCCAACCTCCTCACCGACAGTCTTCACCAGGCGTTTCTGCATCGCGGTGGAGCACTGGCCCGCACCGATGCCGCAGAGCTCGCATCCCTCACTCGTCGCACCGTCGCTGGGCTCGCTGCGGTCGCCATCCCGGCGTGCGGCCTCGGGATGCTCATCGCGCCGTCACTGGTGCCACTCGTCTTCGGCGCCGAATGGGACGCAGCCGGCAACTACGCCCGTGCACTTCTCCCGGCCATCGGCGCAAGCATCGTGGTCGCACCGGTCGCGAGCGTCATGTGGATCACGGATCGCCAGCGCACCGAACTCGTCCGCAACATCGCACGCTTCGTGATGGTGCTCGCCGCATTCGCTGTGGCCGAAGCGGGAAGCTGGGGGCCAGAGCGGACCGTCTGGGCCTACAGCGGGGCGATGGTCGCCGGGCAACTCC
Organism: uncultured Acidimicrobiales bacterium; assembly: GCA_937969565.1. GTDB lineage: Bacteria > Actinomycetota > Acidimicrobiia > Acidimicrobiales > SHLQ01 > SHLQ01. Next base: position 4,322 of record CALBVR010000070.1, read on the forward strand.
TCCTGCTGGTCTTCGTGTTGCACGCCGTCTCCCGTCACGACGGTCCGGCGACGGATGACTCAGCGAACGCTTCCATCGACCCGCAAGCGATCGGCCAGCCATGAAACGGAGTGTCGTACACGCCCTCCAGGCACTCGGAGTCCTCGTCACGATCGGCGCATCTCGCATCGCCTACGTCGAGGTGTTCGGGCCGGCCCGCTATGGCAACAGCGATGTGTCGTCGGCCGGCTGGTGGGTGTTGCTCGCCGGCCTTGTCGTCGTCGGCGGATACAGCCTCGGCCTCCCCGAGCACCCCCGTTCTCGCACGGAGGCGTTTCTGCGCAGCAGTGGCGCTGTCGCCGTCGGCATCGCCGGGCTGTCCCTGCTGCAGCTGTTGCTCGCCGCATCCCTGCTTCCACGATCGTCGCTGCTTCTGATCGCATCGATCGTGCCGCTGTGGTCGCTGCTCGTCTGGAACGTGGCGGTCGATGTCGAACGATGGTCCACACGACGGGACCGCGTCCTCGTCATCACCGACCGTCCACAGGATGTCGCTGCGCTCCGTGCCGACCTCGAGCAACGCGTCGAGGTGAACGCAGCTGTTGTGGGCGTGATCGACGTCGACGACGCAAGGATACGGAGCGATGGAAGCTCCCCGGTGGCTGAAACCCTCGAGGACCTCGACCCGACCGTGATCGTGCTGGATCGCGCTGCGCAGAATGACGACACGGTCGTCGAGCAAGTGGCAACTGCCCACCGAGCGGGAATCAGAGTTCGCACCTTGTCGCTCTTCTACGAGGAATGGCTCGGGAAGCTGCCGCTGAGCGAACTCGCACAGGTCTCCATGCTCTTCGATATCGGAGAAGTGCATCGCGTCAGCTACGGCCGAGCGAAGCGAGTGATGGACATTGCGTTCGGCCTGCTCTGCTGCGCCGCACTCGTCGTTCTCACGCCGCTCATCCTCATTGCCAATCTGGCCGGGAACCGTGGACCGCTGCTGTTTCGACAGGAACGCATCGGCAAGCACGGCGTTGCGTTCACCATGCTCAAGTTCCGGACGATGCGCGAAGGCACCGACGATCAGGTCTGGACCGAAGACCACGACCCCCGGGTGACGTCGTTCGGCAACCTGCTCCGCCGCCTGCACGTCGACGAGCTCCCGCAGGCGATCAACGTCCTGCGCGGTCAACTGTCGATCGTCGGTCCCCGACCCGAGCAGACGGCCTACGTCGAGGAGCTCCGGACCAAGATCCCTTTCTACGACGAACGCCACATCGTGCGTCCGGGGCTGACCGGCTGGGCCCAGGTCAAGCTCGGCTACACCTCGTCCGAGACCGACGCGCTCGAGAAGCTGCAGTACGACTTCTACTATCTGCGGCGACAGTCGATCACCTTCGACCTCCGCATCGTCGGCCGAACCCTGCGCGAGATCGCCGGAGGTCTCGGGCGATGACAGCGGACGCTCCGTTTCCCTTCATCATCGGCGCCGGCCGTTCGGGCACCACGCTTCTTCGGGCGATGCTCGACAGCCATTCGGCCATGGCGATTCCGGGTGAGACCTATCTTCTCGATCAACTCGCCCGACGGCGTGACCGCTTCGTTCGGGAGGGTCGCTTCGACCGTGCAGCCTTCGAAGACGAGGTGTTCGGTGATACCCGGTTCTGGTCGTTCTACATCGAGCGCGCCACCGTTCGTGCTGCGCTCGACGAGTCCGCACCCGAGACGCTCGCGGATGCCCTGCGCGTGGTCTACCGCTGCCACGCCGAGTCGGTCGGCAAGACCCGGTGGGCGGACAAGACTCCGGCCTACGCGTTCGCCGTTGACCGGTTGTCGACGCTGTTTCCCGAAGCCGTCTTCATCCACCTCCATCGAGACCCTCGAGAGGTCGTGGCCTCCTATCTCGATGCCAACTGGAGCTACCGGACAGCGCCACGAGCCGCCGCGTACTGGGCACTGAGCGTCCGCGGGGCGCAACGGGCTCGCGCGCTCGGCGAGCACCGATTCCTGGAGATCGGCTACCGAGATCTCACGAACGACCCGGAACGTAGCCTCCGGCGGATCTGCGCACTCGTCGACCTCCCATTTGAGGCATCGATGCTCCAGTACCAGAACGGACGAGTCGCGGCGCTCGGTTCGAGAACCGACGGCGACGCACACGCCCGACTCCGAGAACGGCCGACCAAGCAGCGCGATTGGGCTGATCATCTCGATGCCGGGCAGATCCGAGCCATCGAAACGGTCTGCAGGCCGGAAATGCTCGCCCTTGGCTACGAACCACGGCACCGAAGCTCGTCGCATCGCGAGAAGGCCATCGCCTTCGCGGCGGTACGAGCGACGCAGTTGGAGCTGGAGAGCCGCAATGCGCGCTCGCTGAATCGGATCCGACCCCTCGTTCGCCGCTTCCGCGGTGTTGGCGAACACTCGGCGGAGGGTCAAGCGCTGTCCGCAATGGCTCGGACATACGCCGTCGACGAGTCATCTCGAGCGGCATGAAGAGGCGGCGGGGCGCACTCGCCGCCAAGACTCAGGCCAGTTCGTCGAGACGATCGAACAGCACGTCGATGTGGCGTTGTTCGGTGCGCACCGCACCGATGGCGACTCGAAGCACGGTCTGATCGGCGAGGCGGGTGTGCGTGAGGTACGCCTCGCCATCCGAGTTGATCATGTCTCGGATGCGTTCGTTGTCCTCGTCGCCGCCCGTGTGCCGAAAGGTCACGAGGGAGAGCGGCGTCGGTGCGACGAGCTCGTAACTCGCGTGTGCGTCGATGCGCTCGGCGAGTGCTTGCGCCATGTGCACGTGGTTCCGGATGAAGTCCGCAAGTCCGGCGGCGCCGTGGGTCCGGATCACGAACCACAGTTTGAGCGCCCGGAAACGACGGCCGAGCGGGATCTGCCAGTCTCGATAGTCGATCACGGAGCCGGCATCGCTCGCCGCGTTGCGCAGGTACTCGGGAACGATGCTGAGGGCGGAGGTCATCGGACCCCGGTCGGCAACCCAGAAGAGCGAACAATCGAAGTTGGTCAGCAGCCACTTGTGCGGGTTGAAGCAATAGCTGTCGACCCGCTCGAGGCCGGCGTTCACGAACCGGTACTCGGGTGCGACGGCAGCCGATCCCGCGAACGCGCCGTCCACGTGAAGCCACGCACCGAACTCTTTGCACACGTCGGCGATCTCGTCGATCGGATCGAGCGCCGTCGAACTCGTGGTGCCGGTCGTGGCCTGTACGAAGAACGGGCGCCGGTCCTCGATGATGTCGGCGACCATCGCTTCGCGGAGCTTGACCGGGTCCATCGCATGGGTGCCATCGGAGGGGATCAGGCGGAGCTGCTCCGAGAACATGCCGGCGATCCGGATGCCCTTCTCGGCCGACGAGTGTGCGTGCTCCGAGGTGTAGGCGACCATCTGGTCCATGCGCCACTGGCCGGCCACCCGCTCACGGGCAGCGAGGATCGCAACGAGCGCTGCGCTCGATGCCGAGTCCTGGATCGTGCCGCCGCCGGGCCCTCCCGAACGGAACCTGTCCGGCAGACCGCAAAGGTCGAGCATCCAGTCCAACACATGCGTCTCGAGCTCGGTGCAGGCGGGCGAGGTCGCCCACAGCATCCCCTGCACACCAAGACCCGCGGACAGCAGTTCACCGAGGACCGAGGGCGGGGAAGCGTTCGCCGGGAAGTACGCAAAGAAGTTCGGTGACTGCCAGTGGGTGATGCCGGGCATGATCAGCTCGTCGACGTCGGCCATGATCGCATCCCACGACTCGGGTTCGGCCGGTGGTTCGGCGGGAAGAGAGGCTCGAATGTCCCCGGGCGCCACCTGGCTCAGCACCGGGCGTTCCTCGACCGTCTCCCAGTAGTCGGCGATCCAGTCGATCAGCTCGTGACCGGCCCGACGGAAATCGTCGTTGCTCATCGGTGGGGTGTACGTCATGGCGTTGAGTCTGGCACGGTGATCAGCTCGAGGAGACGGTGGAGCATGAGCGCAGTCGCGCCCCAAACGGTCTCTCCCACGAGGTCGAAGAAGTGGATCGAATGCTCGCGATCGTCCCTCGTCCACAACTCCTCGCGGTAGACGCCCGGTTCCATCAATTCGGCCAGCGGGACGTGCAGAATCCGGTCGACCTCGGCGGGAGCCGCCACCAGTTCCGGAACGTCGTCGAGCGCGGCCACGAACGGTGTGACCAGCGAGAAGCTGGCCCCGGTGATGAAGCGGTCCAGCTGTCCCAGTGGTCGGGGCAGGTGACGGGGCATCGCCACTTCCTCATCCGCCTCGCGCAACGCAGCCGCCCACGGCGACGCATCGTCATCGTCGATGGCGCCGCCCGGGAACGCAATTTCGCCGGCATGCTTTCGCATGTGCTGCGGCCGGCGGGTGAGGATGGTCGTGGCACCGTCGGGCCCGTCGTAGAGCGCGATCAGGACGGCACTGCGGCGCCCCGGACGAGGCGGGCGCTCGGTTGGCGGCCCGCGGACGATCTCGACCGGTTCGTAGGCGTCGAGCGTGGCTGCCACGTCGGCGACGGTGACTGCGCGTGCCGCCGGTATCGGCCACGGCGGCGGCCCGCCGGGGCGGCTGGCCTCCGGTGTGGGGATCCGCTGCGGACCACCCCGGTCGGTCACGATTCGGCGAGGCCTGCCAACAGTGCGTCGAGCCCGCGGTCCTTGAGCACCTCGAGCACGATGGCCGGATCGGTCGTGCCCGCTTCCCAGGTCGCCCACGCTTCGAGCATCTCGGCCACGCCGTCGACCTCGGCCTGCGCTTCAAGAATCTCGGGAAGGTAGCCGGTCTTCAGGTAGCTCATGGTGCGGCCCGGCATTTCAGTTTCGGACACCCAGTCCTGGAACTGGTTGCGGAGCTTCGCTGGGGAGGGTGGCGGTCGTTCTTCCATCAGGGTCAAGGCTATCGCCGGCCAGCGAGCTCTCGCCGGGTCAGATCGGCCATCGCATCGCGCAGGGCAACTGCCGCCGGGCCGGCCGGGAAGGTCCGCTCGCCAACCGCGGTCACGCTGAGCGAGTCGCGCAACGTGGAGATGACGAAGAACTCGACGGCCGCATCGAGCCGGTCGAGCGTGTGCTCGACCTCGCGGAAGCGAAGCCCGGCCTCCTGGGCTGCGTCCAACGCCACCTGTCGGGTGATCGAGTCCAGGATGCCGAGCGACATGGCCGGCGTCTCGTACACCACGCCGTCCGGTTCCTCGACCACCCACCCGACGGTGAACGTCGGCCCTTCCAGCACTCGGCCGCTTCGGCCGATGAGGAGCGCGTCAGTGTGGCCGGCAAGACGGGCTTGGCGGATGGCGCCGAAGTTGTTCGCGTATGAGAGCGTCTTGGCCCGCAGCAGTTCCCAGTCCGCGCCGTCGGCGTGCCAGGGAGCGACCACCGGGTGGAGGGAGATGGCTCCGGGTTGGGGTTGCGCCGGTTCACCGGTCACCACAACTCGGGTCGTGCCTTCGAACGGGTCGTCCCCGGCGGACACGAGCACACGGATCACGCCATCGTCCAGACCGACGGCCGCCTGATCCGCCCAACCGGAGATCGTCTCAGCCGGTGGCAGCTCGATACCCAGCATCCCCGCCGACCGTTCCAGCCGATCCAGGTGCGGTTGCATGCGGAAGCAGGCACCGTAGTGCGACCGGATCACTTCGAAGACGCCGTACCCACGGATGAACCCCATGTCGGAAACCGGGATGGAGGCGGTGGCGGGATCGAAGGAAACTCCGTCGATCAGCACGGTGGTGAAGGCGGGCATGGCGCCCATCGTCGCACGTCAGCGTCGCCGTTGACGACCTGCGCGTTCCATGTGCAGCCCGTCGCCCGTGAGCGACAGCTTGGGTCCGCGCTTCGGCGCGGATCCGAGCCCCTTCAGCAGCCGAAGCACCCGCCATCGATGTCCCTCGTAGGGTTCGAGCAGCTCAAGCATTCGGGTGTCGTCGCCCCGCTCTTCCCCGGCCAGATGCCAAGCGACCGTGTTCGGAAGATGGAAGTCACCGACCGGAACCGCATCCGCATCACCCATCGCGCTCGCCGTGATCATCGCCGTCGTCCAGGGCCCGATCCCCCGGATCCGTTCCAGACGCGCCCGCACCTGTTCCGGCCGCCGTTGCTCCAGGTTGTCGAGCCGCGGCATCTCCCGCGCCACCCGCAGGAGAATCTCGGCGCGTTTCCGCTCCACCCCGAAGGCGTGGAAGTCCGAGTAGCCGAGCTCGGCCACCCGTTCTGGGGACGGCAGCACGGAGCCGCCCCATGGTCCGGGGCCGGGGTCGCCGAACCGCCGACCGAGCATCCGCCGCGCCTTCACGGCATTCGCCACCTGCACCTTCTGCCCGAAGATGCCGCCGATGATCGAGTCCCACAGGCGATCGGTACGCCCGAGCAGGAATGGACGACGGCGCCAGCGGTCACCGGCCGGACCGGGCGGTGGCGAGAACCCGGCGAGGTCGTCCTCCGCACCAAGCAGACGGGGGGCTTGCTCGAGCATCCAGTCCGCCCCGGGACCCCACGCCTGCGCTTTGACCCTCGTGTCGGTCGTGCGTTCCAACGACAAGGCGCCCGGCCCGTCCGGGGTTCTCGTGTTCCAACGGGTCTCGGACGGCCCGACCATGACGGGATCCTTCGAGCCGCGCACGGTCTGGACGAGTTCGATCCACTGCGGAATTTCGACGACACGCCGTTTGGCCACGACCCCGAGACTAGACAGCCATACCATGACCGCGTGCGCGTCGTGACCTGGAACCTCGGCTGGCGATTCGGCGAATGGGAGCCGCGCCAGCCGGCGATCGAAGCGACGCTCGCCGCCACGGACGCCGATGTCATCGCCGTGCAGGAAACCTGGCCCGATCAGCTCGCCCGGCTCGCCGACCGGCTGGAGCTCCATTGGGCGTTCTCGGGCCGCCAGCCATCCGAGAGCGTCGAGCATGGCTTCGGCAACGGCATCCTCTCGCGCCGGCCGATCGCACATCATGCGGAGATCACACTTCCGGCACTCGTTGGTCCGGCCTATCGAAGTGCGCTGCTCGTTCGCACCGAGCCCGACGGCGACGAACCGCCGTTCACCGCCGTGACGACGCACCTGACCCACCGGCGTCACGAGACACCCACCCGACTCGTTCAGCTCGACGCGTTGCGCGCCTTCATCGACGACAACGGCTCCGTCGA
>CALBVR010000071.1 GCA_937969565.1 uncultured Acidimicrobiales bacterium
CGTGCTGCGGCGTCAGGGCGGGCTCACCCGGTTTCTGGCGAGCTATCCCGATCAGCCCTGGCTCAACTGAGTTTCAGGTCCGCCGCACCGTCACGATGTCGGCGGTGCGGAACGACGCCACGCGGGTGGACCAGGAGTCGATCACCAGACGCTGGCTCTCGACGGCGAAGAAGGTCTTGAGCGGCCCCTCCTGCTGGTAGGCGTCGACGCCCTCCACGAGTTCGATGCGTTCATTGGACAGTTCGATTGCGAAGGCGGCCATGTCGTTCTGCTCCCTGATGCTCGTGTGGTTCGTGTGCCCAGTGTGAAGGACGTGGCCTGTGGGGGACAAGAGGATGGAGGTGGGGAAATCGTTGCTCCGCCTGTGGATCTTGCGGGGACAACGGGCCGTCGCCCCGGTATCGCTCAGGAAGTCAGAGCGATCGCCGCTGCTCGGCACCCTCGTACAGCACGGCCGCGTAGGCGTCGTTTGCGGCCTGTCGAGCGGCGATGCCGTCCGGCGTGAAGGGCGCAGCCGGACGCTCACACAGCACGAACTCGGGACGCACCGGCCCGCCGGCGACATGCATCACGTGGTACTCGCCGTGTTCGGGGCGGACGTCGGCACCGAGGTAGGACTGGAAGGCAACGCCGATCCGCCGCTCGTCGCTCCGGTTCGGCCGAGACCCATGCACGAGCCACGGGTGATGGAGCGACATCTGTCCCGGCTGCAACACGAGGTCGACCGCATCGTCGGGGTCGACGTCGGGCACGTTCTGGCCCCTCGTCAAGATGTTGTCCTCACCGAAGGTGTCGTCGTGATGCCGAGCGCCACCGAGGTGGGTTCCGGGAATCACGGCGACGCAGCCGTTGTCCGGCGTGCTCGGTGTGAGCGCAATCCACGCCGTCACGAAGTTGGCCGGCGCCAGCGCCATGTACTTCGCATCCTGGTGCCAACTGACGAAACTCCCGGAGGCCGGTTCTTTGATGAAGAGCACCGACGCCGCCAGCGCGATGTCGTCGCCCACGAGCGGTCGGACGCACTCGATGATCGTCTCGTGCAGGCCCAGGTCGGCGAGGAACGGCAGGACCAGATGGGCGTTGTTCCGGTGCTCGGCGTGGAGGTGTTGCGGGTGCTCGCGCTCGGCTGCTTCGAGGGCTGCTCTGATCGCCGCTGTTTCCCTCGGTGAGAGCAGGTCGATCGGCGCGATCCAACCCTCGTCGTTGTACTGCTGGACCTGTGCGGCGGTCAGCCCCATGGCTACCCTCCCGGCTTGTGGGCGAGGATCGAGAACTGTGTCGGGACCCGATTCCGGATTTCTGGAGGAAGGTACCAGCGCTCACCCTCAGCGATCATGTTCGGGAACATCTTCCAATCGAGGTGTTGGTGCTCGTCGAGCCGGTCGAGGACCAGGCCGGCGCCGAGTAGCGAGTTCACGATCTCGGAGAGGGGATGGCTCCACTCGTACGCGTCTTTGTGCGTGAGCGTCGCCGAACCCAGATAGCTCTGCTCGTCCGGGAAGTTCATCGGCGACGGCTCATGAAAGTACGGGTAGATCGTGACGATTGCGCCGTCGGTCCGCTCGTCGTCGAGGGCAAGAAGTGCCGGGTGGGTGTCTCTGATGTAAAAGCGACCTCCCGGGGTCAGGAGGTCGGCCAGCACCTGGGCCCAGCCACGAAGGTCCGGCAACCAGCAGATGGCGCCGACGCTCGTGTAGACGATGTCGAAGGGCCCCTCGACGTTCTGGTCGGCCGAGGCAACGTCCGTCTCGATGAAGGTGGCATCGATCGCCATCCGGTCGGCGATCGACCGTGCGGCCTCGATCGCCTTCGGTGAAAAATCGAATCCGGTGACCGTTGCTCCGAGGCGACCCCACGACAGGGTGTCCGTCCCGATGTGGCATTGGGAGTGCAGGAGGCGGAGCCCATCGACGGATCCCAACCGTTCGGCGTCGAAGCGGACGACGTCGGTCAGATGGTCCGGGTTGTTGACGAGCTCGTCGACTGCGTAGCCGTCCGGCGCCATGTGGCCGGCGACTCGATCGTCCCAGTTGCGTCGATTGGCGTCGAGGTAGTCGTCCATGGCGCGACGGTAGTGGGTCAGGCCTCGGGCGTGCCGTCCCACAGGTTCTGGCTCGGGACCCGGAGTGCCCGGTTGAAGCGGGCCGAGCTGTTCTCCCAGGCGATGACACCCGTCAGCTCGACGATCGCCTCGTCATCGAAGTGTTCGCGAACGTCGGCGAACAGCGCGTCGTCGACATCGGCGCTCGTCATTGCGTCGGCGTAGCGAAGGGCACTCATCTGCCGGTCATCGAAGAACTGCGAGTCGATGGGGCCGTCGACCACCACCGCCATCAGCTGTTCTGTGGTCAGTCCATGCTCGCTGCCCACGGCAGCGTTGATGTCCTGTCAAAACCCGCAGCCGATGATGGAGGCCACCCGGCGGTTGAGCAACGCAACGAGCGGCTCCTCGAGCAGTCCGGACTGCGCAAGGCCGGACCACATGCTCCGTGCGCCGCGAAAGAGCGACGGTCGCCGGGCGTACACCAGGTGGTTTGCAAGTGGTGCGCCCCATGTTTCGGCCTGTGCGTCGAGGACCGCAGCGGTGCGATCGTCTGCCTCGGCCGGGTCGATTCCGGAGACTCTCGTCATGGCGAGATCGTAGCCGGACGGCGCTCAGTCCGTTGTGGTGACACGCTCGTATCTGGGGCCGAGCTCGGTCAGTAGTTCGTAGCCGATCGTGCCGGCGGCGGCAGCGACGTCGTCCAGTCGTTCGTTGTCGCCGAACACCTCGACGGGGGCCCCGAGGCGGACCTCGTGCTCGGGAACCGCGGAGATGTCGAGCACGGTGAGATCCATCGACACTCGTCCGACGATCGGGCATCGGTGGCCGGCGAGCCACATGTGCCCAGTGTTGGAGCCGGCGCGGAGGAAGCCGTCTGCGTAGCCGACCGGGACCACGGCGTGCATCGCCGGTTCGGTCACGACGAACGTCGCCCCATAGCCGACCGTCGTACCCGGCTCGACCCGATCGAACTGGAGGATGGGCGCCTCGAGCACGACGGTGGGTTCCATCGGGTTGGTGTCTGCGTCCGCGAATGCGCCGCCGTAGAGCGAGATGCCGGGCCGGACGAGATCGAAGTGGAACTCGGGGTCGCGGTGGGTTCCGGCCGAGTTGGAGAGCGAGGCGATGCCTTGCGGGAAGCGTTCACGGATCGCTCGGAAGCGTTCGAGCTGTTCTTCCGGATGTGTCGATTCGGGGTCATCGGCGCAGGCGAGGTGGCTCATCACCAAACGAACGTCGAGCTGGTCGAGGAGCGGCGATCCCTCGAGCAGGTCTGCTTCCGCCGCCGTGAGCCCGGTGCGGGACATGCCGGTATCGAAGTGGAGGCCACAAGGAAGTGAACGGTCGGGCGCCTCGGTTGCCCAGGCCTCCGCCTGCGAGAGGCTGATGAGCACCGGTATCAGCCGATGTTCGCGGAGCTCGTCGATCGTCCCTGGCATGGCGCCGTTGAATACGTGGATGGCGGCGTCGGGGGCGATGCGGCGCAGCTCGATTCCCTCGGCCACCGAGGCGACGAAGAAGTTCTCGCATCCCTGGGCGACCAGGACGGGGCCGACGACGTCGACGCCGAGGCCGTACGCGTTGGCCTTCACCGCCGCCCCGACGTTCGCCGACGTCATGGCGCGAAGCCGATCGTGGTTGCGGGCCAAGGCGCCCGTGCGGACGGTCAATCGGGGAGCGGACAGGATCTCCACCCCGTGGAGCGTACCGGGAGGCCAGACCATGGTTGGGTACCGATTCTTGTCTCGTGTGAAGGCCGTCCTTGCCGAATTCTCACCCGACCGAACTTGACTGACTCTCACCGGCCTCCGTGGCAACTGCCGCCCACGCTGCGGAGGCCGTCTCCCAAGAGCACCGCCGCACGGTTCCCTCCCCGTGCGGCGGTGGCGCGTCCGGGGACGAGTGGGTCAGAGGTTGCGTCGAAGGAGGTCGAGCAGCCGTTCCCAGTGGGTCTCGGCCCCGATCCGATCGAAGGCGGGGCGGGTGGGAAAGGTGAACCCGTGGTCGAGTCCGAGAAAGCGCTCGACTCGACCTGTCGCGGTCGAACCGGCCAGCGCGGCCTCGAACGCGGCGACCTCGGGTTCCTCGATGTGGGTGTCGAGCTCCGCATGGGCGATGTAGATCTCGCCGTTGACGTCGTCGAGGCGGCGGTGGGGAGAGTCCTCGGCCTCGGTGGCCAGGGCAACGCCGTGGAACGAGGCTGCGGCGCGCACGACGTCGGCGTGTGCGGCGGCGACCGACACGGCAAACGGCCCGCTCATGCAGTAGCCGACCACTCCGACCCGAGTGGGATCAGCGGCTGGGTCGCTCGCCGCATGGGCGAGCATCGCCCCGGCATCTGCGTCCACCATGCCGTTGGTGAGGTTGCCCATCAGCTCGTACATCCGCTTCAGATCGTGGCCGGTGACCTCCTTCGAAAAGAGGTTGTACTCACGCACCTCGCGGTAGTACTGCTGGGCGGTGATGACCCAGTAGCCGCTGGTGGCGACCCGCATCGCCATGTCCCGGATCTCCTGCCGCATGCCCGGCGCGTCCATGAGGAAGATGACGACGGGCCAGGGGCCGTCGCCGTCGGGGCGCATCACCCACGTGGGCATCGAGCCGTCCGCTGTTGTCAGGTCGAAATGGTTTTGCTGCATGGCGGTACCTCAGTTTCCGAACTTGGCGAGGGCCTGGCCGCCGCGATCGAGCTTGGTGGCTGTTCGAGCGAGGCCGTGCCCGGCGTTGTCGACGGCGCCGCCCAGCTTGCGGAGCTGTTGGGCGACGTCCGCCAGCTGGTCGCCGACCGCGTCGAAACGTTTGGCGGCGTCACCGATCTTCTCGCCGATGCCGCCATCCGGGATCGGAAGCTTGTCGAATTGTTCGGCCACGGTGTCCAGGAGGCCCTGGGCCGAGCCGAGCTCGCGGCGGCAGACGTCGAGCGCATCGCCGGCAAGTTCCGTCAGCGCCTGCACGCCGTCTCCGGATCCCTTCCCGCCGGTGAGGAACGCCGCGGCGGAGGCGACGTCCTCCGATGCGTCGGAGAGCGCGCTGGCGGTGGACGACATCAATTCCGGGAGCTTGCGGACGAAGTCGACGAGGTCGTCTCCGTGCTCTCGGACGAAGTTGACGGCGTCGGCCACATCGTCGCCGGATCCGACAACCGCGCCGACGGCGTCCTTGATGTCTCCCAGGTCGAGGCCTGCGAACCCCTGAATCTTCTCGTCGGCCATGTGCGCCCCCTGTCGATGATGTGGGGCGACCCTAGCCAACGGTCGGGGTGGGAGCCATCGAATGGCGGTGCGCTAGAACGGAGGCCATGACCCTTTCCGAAGACACCCGATGGTTGGACGCGACGGCGCAGGCGGAGCTGGTTACGAGCGGCGAGGTCTCGGCCGAGGAGCTCGTGACGGCCGCCATCGAGCGCATCGAGGCTGGCGACGATGCGCTCAACGCTGTCGTCGTCCGATGGTTCGAGCACGCGTTGGAGGTCGCCGGGGGAGCGGTGCCTGAGGGGCCGTTCCGTGGCGTGCCGTTTCTCTTGAAGGATCTGTGGGCCCACTACTCGGGTCAGGTGCTCACGAACGGCAATGCGGCCCTCGCTGCGGCTCAGCCGGTTTCGGATCACGACGTCACCCTCGTCACCCACTTCAAGAACGCCGGGCTGGTCACGCTCGGCCGTTCCAGCAGTCCGGAGTTCGGTACGTTGCCGGTCACCGAGACCGACGCGTACGGCGCGACGCGCAACCCTTGGGACACGAGCCGGACCTGTGGCGGCTCCAGCGGGGGAGCGGCGGCGGCGGTAGCGGCCGGGATGGTGCCGATCGCACATGCATCCGACGGAGGCGGTTCGATCCGCATTCCTGCATCGTGCTGCGGTCTTGTTGGGCTCAAGCCATCGCAGGGGCGCGTCAGCCTTGGTCCGCATCGGGCCGAGACCGGACTTGGCGTCGACTTCGCCGTGAGTCGTTCGGTGCGGGACACGGCGACGTTGTTGGACGCCGTGGCGATTCCGGGCGTCGGGGACGCAGCAATTGCTCCAGCTCCCGCCCGCCCGTACGCCGACGAGGTGGGCGCAGATCCGGGCCGACTGCGGATCGGCATGCTCGATTCGGTTCCCACCGGAGATGGTCTGCACCCCGACTGTGTCGGGGCTGTGCGGAAGGCGGCGACGATGCTCGAAGGACTGGGCCACGTGGTCGAGGTGGGACACCCGGCGTCGTTCGACGACCCGACGATCACCGCGCAGTTCATGGCCGTGTGGGCGGCTGGACGTGCTGCGGCGGTCGATGGCCTCGAGGCACCGCTGGGGAGGCCGGCCACCGAAGACGAAGTCGAACCGGTGAACTGGGTGCAGTCGGAACATGCCCGGACGATCAGTGCGGTCGATCATTCGAATGCGCTCCAGGCGATGCAGAACTTCCGTCGAGCGACGCAGCAGTGGTGGGCCGACGGCAACGACCTGCTGCTCACCCCGACGCTCGGCGCACCGCCGGTGGCGATTGGGGAGCTCTTCACCCACGGCGATCATCCGATGGCGCCATTGGCCGCAGCAGCGGCGTTCGTGCCGTTCACGCCCGCCTTCAACATCTCTGGTCAGCCGGCGATCAGCCTGCCGCTGCATTGGAACGCCGAGGGTCTACCCATCGGTGTGCAGTTGGTGGCCGCCTACGGACGCGAGGACGTGCTGATTCGAGTCGCAGCGCAGTTGGAGGCTGCCCATCCCTGGGCAGATCGCCGCCCGCAGTGACGACATAGCTATTTGTACGTACAATTCACGTCATGTGTCGACGAGTGACGTGTGCTGATTGCGGGAAACCTGGATGGAAGGGCTGCGGAGCCCACGTCGAAGACGTGCTCGGCGACGTTGCACCCGACGACCGCTGTGCATGCTCGGAGTGGACGGCCCGGCCGGCTCGATCGGGTCTGCTGCGCCGAATTCTCGGTCGTTGAGACGCCGTTTGGCGGCATCGGACTTCGGTAGTAGCCGCATCGCCGATGCGACCGGCTCGGTCGGATACGGTCCCCGGTGGACGGTAGCGCCGCAGGGTGGTACCGCTTGAGCTTGACCGCATGAGCGGCCAACGGGGACCGTGAGGGTTGAGACGTGAGTGATCGAAATCGAGGCAAGTTCGGGCTGAGCTGGGCGTCGAGCCGGCCGGTGCTGCTGTGCCTCTCCCTGGCCGCCATCTTCGTCGCTCTGGCCCAGGCCCCTGGCGGCGCGCAGATCGACGACGGTGATGGCCTGTGGCAGATCGGCGGCGCAGCTGCGGCAGAGCGCCCTGCAGCAGACGCGCCAACAAGCTTCTTGCGGGTGACCCTGGACCGAAAAGCCATGGATGCGCTGCTCGACCGTGCGCCGCTTGAGAATACGCCGGAGGCCGACCGCGGAGCCGTCCAGTTGGCGTTGCCCACGCCAGACGGGCAATTCGTTCGGTTTGCCATCGAGGAGGCCCCAGTCCTGGCCGGCGAGCTTGCAGCGGCCAACCCGAGCGCACGCTCGTTCCGAGGTCGTGGCATCGACGACCCCTCGAGCAGCGTTCATTTCTCGGATACCGAACTCGGCTTCAAGGCGCAGGTCCGGTCGGCTTCGGCGCCATCGTGGTATGTCACGCCAACCTCCGACGACGGCACGACGACCTCGTACATGAGCGTCGCCGAGGAGCATCTGCCCGACTCGAGCAACTTCACCGAACCCGGGCTGGTCGAGTTCTTCGACATCCCCGGATTGGAGGAGCTGCAGCTCCCTGCACCCCGCCAGGCGGCCGCGACACCCACGGGAGCGGTCCTGCGAACGCACCGACTCACCTTCAGCACGACCGGGACATACAGCGCACAGTTCGGCGACGACGACACGGCGATCCTTGCATCGATGACAAATCTGGTGACGTTCCTGAATGGCATCTACGAGCGCGAGCTTTCCGTGCGATTCAACCTGGTCGGCACCGCAATCTTCAAGGAACCCACGCCGAGGCCCGGCACCGCCAGCTGTTCCACCCTCGGCCCTGTCGTGAACATCCAGGAAGCCGAAGGTACCGGTGGGAATCTGGCCGTGCGTATCGTTACGGCCACCCCTCACGGTCTCTCG
>CALBVR010000072.1 GCA_937969565.1 uncultured Acidimicrobiales bacterium
GCGCTCCCGAATGTGGACGTCGAAGGCTTGCAGCAGCGCCGGTTCTGGCAGGCGGCGGCGCGACGGGCCTGCATCGCCCGCACCTTCGCCAACGAGCTGCATCCGGCAACGGCAGATCAGAGCTTCACGGCCGGTCTCCTCCAGGACATGGCGGTTCCGTTGTTGGCGCTTGCCCGGGAGAACTATCGGCCTCTGCTCGTCGAGTGGCATCACGCCGGCGGCGACCTCAGTGCCCTCGAGGCGGAATCCTTCGGCTGGAGTCATGACCAGGTCGCGGCCGAGCTGTGTGCCGAGTGGAAGTTGCCATCTGAGCTCACACAGGCGATTGGTGGCCACCACGGCGCGGAAGGATTCGACGTGCCGGACTCGGTGTCGCTCGCCGCGCCGCTGCGCGAGGTATACGGCAACGAGGCCCTCGAAGAAGTCGTGGACCTCGCCACCGGTACCTACGGTCTCAGCTCCGATCGAACGATCGAACTGTTGGACGAAGCGGAGAGCGAATCAACGGAGATCGCTCAACTGTTCATCTGAGAACGATCGCATTCCGCTCCTCCTCGAATCGACGAGTGGCCTCGTCGACGGCGAGCAGCTGCTTTTCGGCCAGGGTCGGACGGGCGGCTCGTGCCCGATCGGCGGCGTTGATGAGCGTGTCGACCTGCCCCTGGAACCTGGGCATGACGTGGCGGGCGAGCAGCTCGTAGCTCTTCTTGGTTGCGTCGGGGTTGGCCCAGTTGTGCGCCAGGGTGAGGTACGCGCCGAACCCGCCATTGGATTGCTCGAGCAACGCCTCGATCTGTGCGATCGCCATGTCGGGCGTGCCGACCACGCCGAGTCCGCCGTTGACGAAGTCGATCATCTCATCGAGGTTGCCGCCGTCGACGGCCATCTGTGGGAAGGCCGCGACGTTCTGGAAGTAGCGGAACCATTGCTCCATGCCGTACTTGACGTCGCGGCGGGCCTCCTCTTCTGACTCGGCGAGATGCATCAGGCCGACCAGTCGCCACTTGGCGCGGTCCGCAACCTGATCATTCTGGGCCGCGACCTCTTCCTGCACGCTCCAGTGGTGCGCGAGGACGTCCATGCCGATCGCCACGGTCGCACCGAGCGAGAGCACACCGGCGCCGTACCGGCCGGCGAGCTTCGCCCCGGACGGCGATGCCACGGCTGCAATGGCGACGTCGAACAGCGGATCCGAGTACGGGCGGAGGTGCAGGCGTGCGTCCTTGAGTGTGAGCCGGTCGGAGGAGTAGCTGATCGGTTCCTCGGATGTGAGCAGGTGCATGACGATGGCCATGTACTCCTCGAGCAGCGGTCGCATCTGCGACGGTTCGAGGCCGAGCATCGATGCGTCGGTCGGCAGCGCGCCGGGGCCGAGACCCATCATGATGCGCCCGCGGGTGAGGTGATCGAGCAGCACCATGCGCTCCGCCACCCACAACGGGTTGTGATACGGCAGCGAGACGACACCCGTGCCGAGCTTGATGTTCTTCGTGCGCTGCGCCGCCGTGGCGATGAAGAGCTCGGGCGATGCGATGATCTCGCTGCCCGCCGAGTGGTGCTCGCCGATCCAGGCTTCGTCGAAGCCCAACCGATCCATGTGTGCCAGCAGTTCCAGGTCCGACTCGAGCGACAACGTCGGGTTGTGCTCGGGCGGATGGAACGGGGCCATGAACGTACCGAAACGCAATCGCATGACATTCCCCTGTATGTAGTTTCCACCGAATTCCCGCATGTGACCGGGGTCACGAACATGAAACTACACGTACCAACAGCGGGCCGTCGAGCGCGTTGTCAGAGGAGGGCGTCGGCCAGATCCAGCAGAACGTGCTCGCTGCCGCGGCTGGCGGACAGCTGCACTCCCACCGGCAGGCCGCTGTTCGACGTGCCGGTTGGGACCGACATCGAT
Source organism: uncultured Acidimicrobiales bacterium (assembly GCA_937969565.1). Lineage (GTDB taxonomy): Bacteria > Actinomycetota > Acidimicrobiia > Acidimicrobiales > SHLQ01 > SHLQ01. The sequence continues at coordinate 1,907 of CALBVR010000072.1, forward strand.
GGCCAGCCCGTCACGTTGAACAGGTAGTTGTAGGCGAAGATCTCGTCGTTCAGGCGCAGGTACTCGTCGAGGTCGGTGACCTCGCCGGTGAGCTTGCCGATGGGAATCGTCACCCGTGCGAGCGTCGGTGTGAGAAACGCATCGAAGGACTCGAGTTCACGTTCGAGACGCATCGTGATCTCCCCCTGCGCCACATACGCACCGTCCACTTCCGAATGTGGCATGGCCCGGAGGTACTCGAGTGCCGTTCGAGTGAGCGGTTCGAGCGTGTCCGGCCCCTCCATCCGCCCCGCCGCCACCATGCGGTCCACATCGAGCGCGATCCAGCGATGGAAGAGTGGGTAGAAGGTGTCCATCAACTTCTGGTAGTCCACGGGGACGGGAACCGATTCCACGGTGTGTCCGAGCGAACGCAGCCGAGCCGCCGCCTCCTGTGTCACACGGACCACGTCGGGGTCCTCGGCGAGCCCGTTCCAGTGCTCGGTGTTCATCGCGATCCGCAGCGGCCGGTCCGGTGTGGCGGTGTAGGGCCCGTCGCCGAGAAGATCGAGGAACCGGCGGCTGTCGCGCACCGATCGGCTCAGAACGAATTCGTTCGCAATGCCGCCCCAACCGCCGTCGTCCAGAAGCACCCGATGCATGCCCGGCTTCAGGCCAACCACGCCGCACACGCCGGCGGGAATGCGGATCGAACCCGCGCAGTCGCTTCCGTGTGCCACGGGCACGATGCCGGCGGCGACCGCTGCTCCGGCGCCGCCCGAAGATCCGCCGGGGGACACGGTTGGGTCGTGCGGGTTGCGTGTGATTCCGTGGAGCGCACTCTCGGTCGCGCCGTGCTGCACGAACTCGGGAGCGGCCGTTCGGCCCACGATGTGCGCACCGGCGGCCTGGAGTCGTTCGATGAAGCGAGCGGTGTGCGTGGCGCGGTTGCCGCGGGCGAGCACGCTGCCCATCTCCACGAGCCGGCCGGCCTCCGCCGAGCCGTAGTCCTTGCAGAGAAACGGCACGCCGGCGAGGGGTCCGTCGAGGTTGCGCACCGGGGTCGGGTCCTCGAACCATTCGACGACCGCGTTGAGTTCGTCGTTGACCTCGTCCGACCGCTGTCGGGCCAGGGCCAGGAGCTCGTCCGGATTGGTCTGGCCAGAGCGGACGAGGTCGGCCAGGCCGGTCGCGTCGAAGGTCTGGTACTCGTCGAGGTTCATGGGTCCGGAAGTTCGACGGGACCGATGTCGCGATAGACGTCGCCGGGTCCGGGATTGGTTGTCGGTGAGGAACCGCCGAAGTGGCGCATGATTCCCCAGACCGCATTGAGTGACGTGTGGACGGCGCCCTCGGCCCAGCCCGGCGTCCACGACACGTCGTCGCCGGCGAGGAAGACGCCACGTTCGGTCGCGGGAAAGTCGTCCTGGAGGAAGTGGCTGTGCATCCGGCGGTTGTATCGATAGTGGCCGGGGAGGGCACCCTTGAAGGCTCCGAGGAAGTGCGGATCGGACTCCCAGCTGACGGTGATCGGCTCACCGATGATGTGCTGGCGGAGGTCCGTGTCCGGGTAGATGGCGGCCAACGTGTCCAGCGCCAGCTGCGCCCGCTCCTCTGCCGTCATGGCGACCACCTTCATCGCGTCGGCGGCCCACGCGTAACTGAGGAGGATGACGGCGGGCTGATCGTCGCCGTTGTCGATCAGGTAGGTGCCTCGCGTGTTGCGATCGGTGAGCGTCATGGAGATCGGCGGGCGGCCCGTGTCCGGGTCGATCTCCTTCCAGAACGGTCGGTCGACCATCACGAACGTCTTCGAGGACTGCATGTACCTGGTGCGGTCCAGGGCCATCCACACCTTCTGACTGAAGAGCGATTCTTCGACGTCGATCCCCGTCGTGAGGAGCCAGCTCTGTGTCGTGACGAGGACGGCGTCGTAGGCGGCCTTGTGGCCCCATCGATCCTCCACTTCCACGCCGCCATCGCCGACGCGGCGCAACGCAGCAACCCCCGGCCGTGGTGCTCCGGAATGCAGCGAGGACAGGGATGTGCCGACAGGCCAGTGGACGAGGTCATCGGGTTCGTGCTCCCACAGGCCGCGTGGGATCTGCTCGGCGCCGCCGACGATGAACCGCTG
>CALBVR010000073.1 GCA_937969565.1 uncultured Acidimicrobiales bacterium
ACCGAGGCTCGCGACCGCTTCGGCCGGCTGCTTGCGTACGTCTACCGGTCGAGCGACGACCTGTTCATCAACGCGGCACTGCTCCGCGAAGGCTTCGCCGATCTGCTCGTGTTCGAACCCAACGTTGCCCGGGTGGACGAACTCGAAGCTGCCCTGCTCGACGCTCGCACCGCGAACCGCGGCCTCTGGGGCGCATGCGGTGGCCCCGATGTGGCGATCGATCCGCCGCCGGCGGCGGGTTGAGGGTTTGTCAGACTGCGGCCGCCCAGGCGCTCTGCCAGGGCTCTGTCGAGAATCGGGGGACGAGTTCATCGAGCCAGCGCTCGTAGGCGCCTTCGATCTTCAGATCGCCAGCCATGAACGCGGCATCCCGGGTCCGCTCGCCCGCCCACACGGGCAACAGCACCGACTCCTTGGCGGTCACGGTCACATCGGCCTTGGTGCCACGAGGCAGCTTGCCCGGCTCGGACCCCGTGCATCGACCGTCCTCGAACGTCAGGTTGAAGGCGACCTTGCCCTCCTCGGTGTCGGTAACCACATAGAGAAGGAGCAGCGCGGCGCTTCCGTCAGCGTCGGCCGCCGACGCCGCTGCGCTCAACGCGGCGACCCATGCATCGTCGTACCGACTCATGCCGAGACCTCCGAACGTAGACCGGCAAAGAGATCGTCCTCCGGGAGTTCCGTCGGCACCAACGACTTGGCCAGCTCGTAGTCGTCCCACGGGTAGACGGCCGCAGCGATGTCGCGTGGGAGCGGAAACCAGAAGCCCTCGTTCGGATCGACCTGCGTGGCGTGCGCCAGCAACGCGTCGCAGCGGTTGTCCCACCACTGCTGGACATCGATCTTCGACGTGATGAGGTGATCCTCGGATTCGCGGTCGAGGAAGTCCTCGCCGAATGGGCTCTCTCCGTTCACCTCGAGGCACTTCTCGTGGGTCAGCTGGAGACGTTCGAGCGACCAGGCCGTGTAGTACAGCTTCGATGGCGTCCATGGCTCCCCTGCTTCTGGGAAGGCATCGGGATCGCCGGCAGCCTCGAACGCGGGGACCGTGATGTCGTTCACCCGCAGGTGATCCGGGTGCAGGTAGCCCTTCTGATGATCGGAGTAGGTGACGATGACGTGCGGCTTTTCCGCCCGGATGATCCGCACCAACCGCTCGACGGCCTCGTCGAGCGGTGCGTTCGCAAACGCATCCGGATGCTTGTTCTCCGGCATGTCGGGCATACCCGAGTCCCGGTAGCCGAGCATGATGACGTCCGCGTAGCCGATGATGTCGGCCGATCGCTGGAGCTCTTCCCGGCGGACGTCGGCGATGTTGTCGCGCACCTCGGGACGATCCATGGCCGGATTCAGAATGTCGCCGGCTTCGCCACCCGTGCAGCAGACCAGCACAGACCGAATTCCCTCTTCCTTGTAGCGGGCAACGGTTCCCGCCCCCTTCGACGCCTCGTCGTCAGGATGGGCGTGCACGGTCAGCATTCGAAGATCCGACTTCATTTCCGGGACGATATCCGGGTATTCTGACCGTTCGTGTCGACTCACCCTACGTGGACAGACCAATGAGAAACGCCTCCCTGCGTGATCAATACCGTCGCTTCGGCCTGCGCCCGAACGCCTCCGTCGACCAGATCAACGCGGCTTTTCGCACGTTGAGCAAGGACGCGCACCCCGATGCCGGGGGGTCCGTCGCCGAGTTCGAGTCCCTGCAGAAGACACGAAAACTGCTGTTGGCTGCGGCAGAAATCACCATCGACCTCCGCGAGGAGCAGGCCGCTGAGGAACGCGACCCACGTCCGGTGTGGCTCCCCGGTGCGTTCGTGGGACTCCCACTCGGCGTGGCCGTTGGGCTCACCGGACTCCTCACGCTGAACCGACCACTCGCCATTCTTGGGCTCGTTGCTGGCGCTGCTGCCTGCATTGTCATCACCGCAGCAATCGCCGTGCATCGGGTCCACCGACGCAACACCGCGGACGCCGCCATCTACCGCTCAGCTGAAGCCGTCATCGAGTTGCGCGAGCCGCAGCGCCCATCCTCTCGGGCACGACGGGCGGATGTTCCAGCGGCAGAGAAGCCGGGTCAGAGGGCGGCGAACTCGTTCTCGCCGGTCTCCTCGTCGGCAAGCAAGCGCCAACCGAAGATCTGAGCGAACCGTTCCCGGCCCTCATCGGGACCGCTGGCGATGACCACGTCGCCGCTGCCGAGTGCATCGGAGCCGCGGGGACGGTGGCGGTACACCTCGCCACGCTTGATGGCGAGAACGTTGTAGCCGGGAGCGACGTCGAGTTGGAGGTCGGCCAGGGTCGCCCCGCTCGCCTCGCAACCGTCGGCAACTTCGACCGAAAGAACAACCTCATCTGCGTCGGCGAGTGCCACACCGAGAACCGGATGGATGTCCTCCCCGGTCTCCACGAGCATGACCATCTGCGATGCCTGGTCGCCAATGTCCTCGGACGCTGCCGCCAGGTGCAACAGTCCACGCAATGGCGAGGGATCAGTGTCCGCAGCGGCGGCGCGCAACACCCAGGTCTCCAACCGATCGTGCATCTCGTCCAGGCGACCCTCGAGGTGACGGACCTCGGCAGCCAATCCACGATCACGCAGGACCAGCGCCGAGTAGGCCAGCCCGACCGCGGTCTCTGACACGTTCTTCATCTCGATCAGCAGGTCGATGGCGCGGTCCAATTCGTCGACCATCGGCCCGTCGTCCTCATCGGAGGGCGATTCCCACTCCGCTGCACCAGCGAGCTTTCGAAGCGCCGAGATGCCGGCGGGAGGACCTTCGAGGAACAGCACGTCACCCGGGACCAGAATCGTGTCTCCGTCGACGTCGGTGGTCCATCCGTCGGATCGACGGATCGCCATGATGCGCATACCTGTGTGCACCGGCAGCTCGAGATCGTTCAGCGTGCGATGGGCCATCCCGGACTCGGTACCCACGACCACACGGTGCGACACCTCCTCGGCGTCACTGAGCTCCACGACAAGGTGGTTCGGTATCCCCAACCGATGCGAGACGATGCGAGCAATGTTGACGGCATCGTTGCCGATGCGCTCGATTGCGGAAATCACCTGCAGCACCGACCCCATCGCCTGCGCTTCACGCGGATGACGCACGCCGAGCACGGCGAGCGATCGCATGGCGGCCACCAGCTCGGTCATCGATGCTTCGAGGTCTCGCACCTCTTCGACCATCTCTGGGTCGCCGAAGTACACCGCCGCATACGCCAGGTCGACCATCAGCTCGGACGTGTCCTTGGCGTCGGCGAGCAGGGTCCGGAGATTTCGGGGTTTGTCATCCATCGGCTTGTTCTCGCAATGGTAGGGAATCAGGGAGATTCGGGGAAGGGGCGCTCATGCGACCCCCAGCGCCACGATTGCCGCGACGAGGGTGAACGCACCGACCAGGTCGAGCACGGAGTTGGTGAGTGGGATGCCTGCGGTGTCGGGGTCCAGACCGAAGCGAACGGCTCCGAGCGTGCCGTAGTAGGCAACGAGGACGACGACCGCGATGGCACCGACCCCCGCCAACACCGCCACGCCGACCATCGACAGCAGACCCGGCCCGGCGATGCCGAGCAGGGAAGCTCCGGCGTTCGCACCCATCCCGACGACGGTGAAGATCGGAATGGCCAGCAGTGCCACGGAACGGATGTCGGTCCATGCCGATCGGCTCGGAAGAGCAGACGGCGGAACGAGACCGAGGTGCAGCTTCGTGCTCAGCCGGCTCGAGAGAATGCCGCCCAGCGCGCCGGCCATCCCAAAGTAGGTGGGCACCAACACCAGCAGCGCCGGCTGGTCGAGGAACGATCCAAGCCGATTCTCGATGGTCGCCCCGGCAAAGAGCGACACCGTGCTGGCGATCGCCAGGACCGGCAGGGATTCGGCGATGATGCGGCGAAGGATGGTGAGCTTGAGCTGTTTCAGCCGGAACCAGGCCGCCAGCAACGCGACGGCAACGCTCAAGGCGACGGCACCGAGCACCTCGCTGGCCCAATTCTCGGTCACGATCATCGACCCGAGCATCAACGCCGGCAACGTGACCAGATCCCCGACCGCCGTCACCAACGGCGCAGTCACGTTGTCGAGATCCCAGCCGTAGCGCGTCGAACCCGCGGCAAGCGCCACGGTGATCCCCAAAACCACCAACGAGGCCAACATTCCGCCGACCACCGAAACGGCGAGAAAGTCCAGCACGCTCATGGAATTGCTCACGCCGAAACTGACCGCAAGCAACTTCGCCATGATCGCGAGCCAGGTGGCCGCCACCCAGCTCAATCCGATGGCAGCGAGAACGTTCTGACCGAACAGCGTGTCCGGTCGGGTCGAGATTCGGAAGGTACCGGTGTGGATCGCGGTACCAAGCCGGCTCCCCATGGCCCCGAAAACGTTGCCCCGCTGGGCGATCGCCGCCGGTACCAACAACAACAGACCGGGCAATTCGCTCAGTCGACTCTCCGCCGAAGCCAGCGTGAGACCAGCGAGCAGGGTCGCAACGATCGACAGAGCCAGCGCAACCAGCGTTTGGCCGACCGCGGCCGGGTCCGGCCCAAAACTCCTGGAAAACCGGGCAATGACAGGTCGCAGACGGTCCATTGGTCACCGACGCTGTAGCGACGAGTCCTCAAACAGCCGGTCCATGGGACAAGGCTAGGTGTGTGGAGCCAGCGGGACACCGAGAGAAGTGACGGGTCAACGGTGGGTTGTGTCTCACAGGCATACCCTCAGGCATCCCGCTGGCAGACCGCAAACTATGGATGCCAGGTACCACAGGGGTACCACTGCGAATACCACTCTCCCGCCGCCCAACGTTCCATCCGAACGTGCCCGAGGGGTACCGTCCCCGTGCACAGTGTTCACATGCACGGAACCACAACGCTCACCACCCTCGATGTGGACACCCCGCTGGCGCAGGCGCGGACACTCATCCTGTCGCTTCGTCCGTCCATTGCCTGGCGCATCGGCATGGCCACGTCCCCGCTCGACCTGCTGGATGACAACGGACTGACCGGCTGGCGGCTCGGCACCGACCGGATCGCGACACAACTGCGGGCGAACCCCTACACCACGGCGCTCGAGGACAGTGTCCTCGACTGGCTCGACAACGACTGGCTTCTCGAAGGGTTCCGGTGGCGCTCGCTTCACACGGTCTTCGCTCGCGCGTGTCTTGCCCTCGGCCCAACCGGTCGACGCAACACCGCCGCCACACCCGAACTCGTCGAACGGCAATGGACCCGGAATCTTGCGGCCGCGCTCAGCCGGGTCGGGCCGCACTACGCGCCAAGCAGCGCCGAACTCCGCATGGGCGAACGGCTGTACCGCCTTTTGCCCACCGGGCCGGAAGCGGACTGGGTCTGCAACGAGCTGGCACGCCTCGAACCCGTCGACGACACACCCCGCCGTGCCGAGGGACATCCCCGGGAGCTCTGGAGCCTCACCCGCAAGTGCGACCAGGCCACCCTGCGAGCCGTATTTCTCCACGACGTGAACCAACCAGCGTGAACTAGCTGGATCCCGCCCCCGCAAATAGGGTCAGGGGCATGGATCGCGCGAACGTCATTGCTTCAGAGGCCGATCCTTCGAACACCCAATGGGCCGACGGACAGATCGAACGCACCCGTCTGCTCGAACGGCTTCGGGCCACCCGCGGACTCGTGCTCGTCCACGCACCGACAGGGTTCGGAAAGACACTCTTGGCCCAGCAATTGGTCGGCGACGCCACCTGGGAACGGACGATTCTCCTGTCTGGAGCTGCAGCCGACACCGCCGAACGACTTGAGGAGGCGGTTGCCACACCACCAGACCTCCTCGTGATCGACAACGCAACTCCGGCCGCACTGGATGTTGCAGCTTCCCTCGCGGCAGAGTCACCCCACAGCTTGGTCGTTTGCATGGGCCGGTCGCTGTCGACCACGCCAGAGCTCCGGGCTCAACGGCCAACTCGCCTCAGCCACGTGGATCTCCGCTTCGACTTGCAAGAGACCCATCGCCTGCTCAGTGCACACGTCGGCGAAGCAGCTTCAGACCAGGTCGCGTACGTCCTGCACTCGGTCACCGATGGATGGCCAGAGCACATCGAACGCGTCGTGCAGGCGATGGCCGGCCGGGGCAGCTCGATGGATTCGGTCCGCTCGCTGGCCTCCCGCGGAGCCCACCTGGATCCGCTCATCGACCGGTGTCTCGATGGCCTCGACAAGTCCATGTCCGATGCCATGGGCCAGCTCGCCCACCTCGGCCGTTTCTCCGAACCAGCCGCATCGGCCTTGGTCCCCGGCCTCGTCTCGCGGGCCATCATGGGCGGCTTTCCCGTCCTCGAGAACAATCTGGGCGAGCTTGTCATCCCCGAGCTGCTCGCCAACCGACTCACCCAGCTTGCGCCGCCGGACCCGGCGATCGCTCGCTCGCTGATCCCGGTCCTCGTCGGAACGCTGGGCCTGCACTCCACGACTCGAGCGCTCCTATCCGGAGGAGCATTCGATGACGCCGCTGATCTGCTCTGTTCCCTTCCCGAGCACCACCTCGACAAGTCGAATCAAACCGAACTCATCGGGATGATCCGTGCAATCGAACGAAACTCGCCTCTTCGGCCTGCGTTGGGGTTTCGTCGCGCTCGGGTTCATCGCAACCTCGCACAACTCCGTGACCAAATTGAAGCGCTCACCACAGCGCTCGATGGTGCACGCCGTCTCGGCGACAACAAGGTCGCCCATGCCGCCGAGGTCGAACTCTTTGCCCTCGGGCTGCAGACCTCGGAAACAGAGGGGCCCTTCGACGAACGACTCGCGATGCTGCGGCAGTCCGCTCCGAAAGACGCCGACCGTCCCACACTGATCCGGCTTCGCGAAGCAGAGGCGTTCCTCCTCTGCATCGACGGCAACCCACCAGACCTCCACCGCTCGCTCGAGGTGTTCCGCGAAGTCGCCGCAGAATGGGACATGGTCGGCGACCAGGCGCAGAGTGCGTCCGCCATTCGGCGGATGTGCTCGGGTCCGATGATGCACCTCGGGCGGGTCTCCGAGGCGGCGAACCTCGCTGCACAGATGGAGGGGATGCTGGACAGTCCGCTCGGGATGGCATCGACCGCCCAGACCCAAATGCGATTTCTCTCGCTCGCGGGCAGAATCCGAGAGGCCGATCGACTCGCAACCCATGCGTCGGGCCTCGTCCTCGCACTAGGGCTGCCTTGGCTCACCGCGTTCATGCATTGGTCGCGGGTTCAAATGGGCGCTCTTCATGAAGACCTCGCCGAGGCAGAGGACGGATTTGTCGAGGCGAGCAATCATCTCGGTGAGCTTCTCCAAGCGCCGACTGGCACCATCTTCCACGCCGAGAGTGCGATGGCGTTCGCGTGCCTTGGGGCTGCGGAGCACGCCCGGTCAGCGCTGAATCGTTGCGAAAACGACGAGGACATCACCTCGAGGCTCGAATGGAACACCGCACGGGTGGTGGTCGAAGCCAGAGTCGGCGATCCAGCTGTCGCCGAGACCGAAGCCATCAACCTGTTGAATGACCCGTACTTTCCTCCCGATCGAGCGTGGAGAATTCAAGCCGAGCGCCTCATCGCCGCGATGCGAGCCGACCAGGCCCTCGAAGACGAGGCAAGAATCCGCCAGCAGATCGAGTCAAGCGCCGTCCGCCTCGGGCTCGAGGACTTCGCAGCCTTCATCCTGCGCCCTCTCGACGAGTCAGATGGAACCACGGAGCCTCAGACGGACGACAAGACGGTGATCACACTGCTCGGCGGTTTCACGGTGAACCATGCCGACCATGACCTGGAGGTCCCAGCAGGCAATGTTTCGCACCTCCTGAAGCTCTTGGCGGTCGCTGATGAGCCCCGCTCGATCGACTACGTGATCGACCAGTTGTGGCCCGATGCATCGTCTGAGGTCGGGAGGCGGCGCCTCAAGAACGTGCTCACACGACTGCGGAAAGTCTCCGACCGTCCGATGATCGAGCGCTCGCCCGAGACCATCGGACTCGCGAGCTCGGTGGCGAGTGACCTCCGCGTCTTTCGTGAGGCCGCACAACGGGCCATCGGGGAGGTGAGCATCAACAAGAAACTCACCCTGTGCGTGGAGGCGCTCAGCCTCTACTCGGGACCGCTGCTGCCGGCCGACCTCTTCGACGACGAGATCTCGTTCGAGCGCTTCCAAACCGAACAGACCGCCGGAGCGGTCTTCGAGCTGTTGCTGGATGTGATCGAGCCGGGCCGCCTCTCGGCTGCGTGGGTCTTCGAAACAGCGAATCGGCTCAACATCGAATCCGACCAGCTCTACGTCCGGATCGCAGAACTTGCGGTCGATTCGGGAGCAGAGCTGTGTGCGGCTCAGGCCCTCGCCCGTGCGGCGGCCATTGCCGAATCGCTCGAGGTGCCGCTGCTCATCAACGAACGGCTGCGGCACCTCCTCCCCTGAAGATCAGATGTTCCAAGTGCCAACGGCGAGAATGGCGCCCGAGGCTCCGGTGATGACGGTCGAGGCGACGATGGTGGCGGCGATGGCGAACTTCTTGACGGACATGATTTCCTCCGAGGTGGGGGTTGGTGGGTATGTCCAGAGCAAAGCGAACGCCGGTACCACCGGCGTCTCTCTGGATTTGGTACCCAATGTCTCTTGAGGTTCCATCGGCAGCCGTACGTAGCGTGTTCGGGTGTCGATCCTTCTGAGCCTCATCACCGCTGCCGCATTCGGCACCGGTGACTTCTTCGGCGGCATGTCGGCGAAACGGATGAGCGTGCTCCAGGTGGTCGGCGGGTCACACTTCATTGGCCTCATCGGCGTGTTCATCGCCGCCGTCCTCATCGACAACACGTTCATTGCCTCGGAGTTCGCCCTCGGAGCCCTCGGCGGCGCCTTCGGAGGCATCGGAGTCGGATTGCTGTACCGGGGCCTTTCGCGGGGACCGATGTCGGTGGTCGCCCCACTCACCGCCGTCACCTCGGCTGCCGTCCCCGCGCTCTGGGGCATCCTCTCCGGCGAACGGTTCTCTGCGCTCGGGTGGGCCGGCCTCGCGCTGGCCTTCGTGGCGATCTGGCTC
>CALBVR010000074.1 GCA_937969565.1 uncultured Acidimicrobiales bacterium
TGCATGCTCGTCGTCGAGCTCGTCACCGTCGCCGGAAACGGCACGAAGGGCGGCACGGAGGCTGGCCGAGCGATCGCCGGGCAGACGAACGAGGCTGGCCTTCTGGTCGAGGGCCCGGCCGATGGCCTGGCGGATCCAGAAGGTGGCGTAGGTGGAGAACTTGAAGCCCTTGCGCCAGTCGAACTTGTCGACGGCGTGCTCGAGGCCGAGGTTGCCTTCCTGGATGAGATCCAGGAGCTCCATGGACGGGGGCAGGGGGTAACGGCGGGCGACGCTGACGACGAGGCGCAGGTTGGCTCGGATGAACCGGTCCTTTGCCCGGGCGGCGGCGCGGACGGCTCGGCGGTTCTCGGCGGAGTTTTCACCCTCGTCGATCCGCTCTTGGGCGTCACGGCCCTTTTCGATGATCTGGGACAGCTCTCGCTCTTCGTCTGCGGTGAGCAGGGGGACGAGGCCGATTTCGTTCAGGTACTGGCCGACGGAATCACTCATGGCGCGGTGCTACTTCTCTTCTGGAGGGTTCAAACGATGACATGGCGATCAGAATGTTCTTGGAATTCCGATCTGGATGTTGCGCTTGACACACCTGCGGGTGAGATGACGGGGGACTGGGTCGCTGTTGCTTCGAGAGCGGAGCGGTGGGGGTTCCCGTTGGATCGTGTGTGGTGCTGCGGGCGCTTCTAATCCAAACACCGGTTCTACTACAGATTGTTCCCTCGTGAAAGTGACATTCGTCACGTGTGGGTGGTAAACGCTCAGGTCAGCGCTAAAGCGGCCGATGCACCTTGCCCCATCTGGACTGGCCAATCTTGGGCATCGCCCGCCTGGAAGCGCCTGAAACAGGGGTTCCGACTCGAGGGCTTGATGACCCACAACCAAACACAAGCCAATCATGGCGCCGAGGGAGTGGCGGATGTCACCCGTCGAAGAATCGGACTCTTCGGCGGCACCTTCGATCCTCCGCACCTCGGCCACCTCGTTGTCGCCGATCAGGTCCGCTCCGAGTTGGGGCTCGACGAATGCTGGTTCGTGGTGGCGAACGATCCCTGGCAGAAGTCGGGCTGGCGGACCGTGACCCCGGCCGCTCAGCGACTCGAGCTCGTCGAAGCCGCGCTGTCGGGCGCCGACGGCCTTCGCTCGTGTGATGTCGAGCTCGAGGAAGAAGGGCCGAGCTACACGATCGACACGCTCACGACCTTGCAGGATCGCTTCCCTGACGTCGATTGGCTGATCGTGATCGGGCAAGACGCAGCTTCTCGACTCGACACCTGGGAGCGAGCCGACCGGTTGCGGTCCGTCGGAGAGTTCATCGTCGTGAACCGGCCGGGCGCTCCGTCTGCGATGCCGCCCGGATGGCGGCTGCAGCGAGTCGACGTCCCGCCGCTCGACATCTCGAGCACCGATCTCCGGACTCGGTTCGGAGCCGGACGATCGGTTCGGTTCCTCGTTCCCGATCCGGTCATCGACCTGGTCGACCGGTGGGGGATCTATCGTCCCGGTTCGTGATTCGGGCGGTCACCACAACAGAAGATCGCCCGAGGGTTGCGCCCCCGCTGCTGTTCATGGTCGCCGAATTCGTGCTCGTCGCCTCGGTGCCATTCATCGGCTGGCAGGGTTTCGATGCACTGCTCGACTCCCGCGCCGGCACGTTCGTCGAGGGACCGACGCCGACCGACCCGGGTTGGGAGGCGTTCGTCGACCCGAGCCCCGTCTCGCTGGTTGTCGAGGTCGACCGAGGCGTGGTCACCGGCGCCGTGTTGGTCGCGCAGCCCGAAGCCGAACGGGCGGGTGGTGCCATGGTGCTGATCCCGGGCGATCTTCGCATTGCCGGCGTCGGCCTGTCGGAGATGTTGCCGACGCAGGTCGGGTCGGTCCTGGCCGATGAACTCGACTTGGCCATCGGCGCCACGTTCGTCGCCGACGAGGCCGGGTGGTCCGAGACGCTCGCCGGCGGCACCTGGACCATCCGAAACCCCGATCCCGTGCCCGCCGACGACGGCTCGGTCCTCATCGAGGTCGGCAGCGTCGACCTCGTCTTCGACGACGTCGCACCCTTCGTCGGGCGGCCGGCCGAAGGAGCGGTCTTCGAATCGTTGATGGTCCGGCGCGAATTGTGGTGGTCGACTCTGGTCGAGAGCCCTCCGGCGGCCGACGAACCGCTCGCCGTCCTGATCGCGGCGGTCGCCGACGGTCCGTTCGTGATCGACGTGATCCCGACCGAGGTCGGACCGAGCGGGCGCCTCCTCGATCTCGATGCGACCGGTGAGTTGATTGCAGAAGTCGTCCCATTCCCTGCCGGGGCCGAGCCGGGTGACCGCATCCAGGTTCGGGTGCTGGCGAGGTCGCTCGACGTCGATCTCGAAGACGAGGCTCGCGCGCTCGGTCAGGCCGGCTTCGAGATCATCGGAATCGGCAACGGCCCGGTCTTCGACGAGGGAGCCACCACCGTGATCGTGCCGATCGGCTTCGACGACGATCGAATCGACGATCTCGTGGCCCAGGTTGGCGCCGATACCGTGCGGGTCGACGAATCCGATGTCGACTCCGAGATCGTGACCGTGCTGATCGGTCGGTGATCCCCTGGAGTCGCAAGTGAAGAGGCACCACCCTGAGCGACCCAGCCGACAACGCACCAGTCA
>CALBVR010000075.1 GCA_937969565.1 uncultured Acidimicrobiales bacterium
CGACCCGTCGCACTTTCGGGTGGTCCTGTTCGATCAGCGGGGTTGCGGCCGGTCGAAGCCGCTGGAGGAACTGAGCAACAACACGATCGACGATCTGGTGGCCGACATCGAAGCACTCCGGATCGAGCTCGGAATCGAGACGTGGCACGTATTCGGTGGATCGTGGGGGAGCACCCTGTCGCTGTACTACGCCCAGTGCCATCCGGAAGCGGTGCGCAGCCTCGTGTTGCGCGGCATCTGGATGTTGCGGCCCGAAGAAATCGAGTGGTGGCTCTACACGCTGCGGTTCGTGCTGCCCGAGACGTGGGCGAGGTTTGCCGAGCACATTCCTGAGGCGGAGCGCGGTGATCTGCTGACTGCGTATCGGTCTCGGCTGGCGTCGGACGACCGGACGGTGGTCGACGCTGCCGCGCAGCGCTGGGCGACGTACGAGGCTGCGTGCTGCACGCTCCATCCGAATCCGGAGTTTGCGGCCCACTTCGACGATCCGGAGGTGGCGAGGGCGGTGGCGATTCTCGAGTCGCACTATTTCGCCAACGGCGGTTTCGACCCTGAGGATCAGCTGATCCGCAACGTCGATGTGATCCGGCACATTCCGACGGCGATCGTGCATGGCCGCTACGACATGGTCTGCCCGGTGAAGAACGCAACCGATTTGGCCGCCAACTGGCCCGAAGCCGAGTTGTTCATCGTGCCGGACGCCGGCCATTCCAGCCACGAACCCGGCACCCGCCACGAACTCATCGCCGCCACAAACCGAATCCGAGAAACCGGCTCACCTCTCCCAAACGGGTGAAGGGGTCGCGTCTCACTTTCACCCACACCGGTGAGGGGGTCGCGTCTCACTTTCACCCACACCGGTGAGGGGGTCGCGTCTCACTTTCACCCGAACGGGTGAAAGTGAGACCTGACCCCCAGTTCACCCGGGGAGTGCCCGCGCCCTCGTTGCGACCGGGTCGGGCGTGATTCATCCGAACGTCCGGATGTATGTCGCCGCGTGACCGACGTGACGGCGGGTTGCCGACGCATGGCTGATTGAGCCGACCTAGGCTCCCGGTGGGAGACCACGGGCGGGGCGAACGCTCCGTCTGCATGACGTCCTCTGGAGGGACCATGAAGAAGATGACGATCCTGGCGGCGCTGCTGGCGCTCGCCATGCTTGCAGCCGCTTGCGGCAGCGAGTCCACCGACTCCGGATCCAGCGATTCCGGCAGCTGTGACGAAGTGACCACCAAGACTGAGGGTGTGCTCACCGTCGCCACCGGCGAAACGGTGTTCCCGCCCTGGATGGGTGCCGGCGCCGATGACTTCGACGATCCGTCAACGGGCACCGGTTTCGAGGGTGCGCTCGTGTTCGCGCTCGCCGAAGAGCTTGGCTTTGCCGACGATGCCGTGACCTTCGTGCGTACCGGTTTCGATGCCGCCATCGCCCCGGGAGCCAAGGACTGGGACTTCAACATCCAGCAGTACTCCATCACCGCCGAACGTGACGAGGTCGTCGACTTCTCCGACGGCTACTACCAGGTGGAGCAGGCCATCATCGGTCCCGCAGACAGCCCGGCTGCTTCAGCGAGCACGATCGACGAGCTGAAGCCGCTCCGCCTCGGCGCTGCGCTCGGCACGACGAGCCTCGACTACATCGACAACGTCATCGAGCCCGACGACAAGGCCCAGGTGTACGACGACAACGCTGCAGCGAAGTCGGCGTTCGACGCCGGCCAGGTTGATGGCATCGTGTTCGACCTGCCGACCGCCTACTTCATCACTGCCGTCGAGATCACGGACGCTTCGATCATTGGCGTGTTGCCCCGCGACGGTGAGCCCGAGGAACTCGGCATGTTGTTCGAAGAGGGCAGCCCCCTCGTCCCGTGCGTGAATGACGCACTCGCCACGCTGGTGTCCAACGGCACCATCGAGGCGCTCGAGGACGAGTGGTTGAACCAGGGTGGCTCGGTCACCTCGATTTCCAACTGATGCGGGCGCCCTGCCCGGCTGGACGGAACCGCTGAGTAGATGAGCTTGCACGGACCCCCGTCTCGTGGGACGGGGCCGGACACGAATGGCGAACAGGTGCCCCGACGGCGCCTGTTCGCCGGCGTGTCCGAGTTTTTTGCTGAGGAGGGCGCCAAGGCCGGTGCGGTGGCGGTTGCTTCGACGATCTTCTTCTTCGGGGGCGCTGCGGTCCTCATTTCGCGAAGCGCGAACTGGCCGTCCGTCCGGGACCAGTTCTTCAATCCGGACGACTTCTCGGCCAGCGCTCCGGACGTGTTGGAAGGGTTCTGGCTCAACATCCAGTTGTTCTTCTGGGCGATGCTGATCATCCCGGTGCTGGCCCTGGCGATTGCCGTCATGCGCAGCCTGCGTGGTCCGGCGTTCATGCCGTTGCGAATCCTGGCGGTGGTCTACACGGATCTGTTCCGCGGCATTCCGCTGTACCTGCTGATCGTCGTGCTCGGATTCGGCGTGCCGGCGCTGCAACTCGGCGGGCTGCCGACAAGCGCAGCGTTTTGGGGCATCGCGGCCCTGTCGCTCAGCTACTCGGCGTACACGGCGGAGATCTACCGGTCCGGCATCGACGCAGTGCCAGAGAGTCAGCGGTCGTCGGCGCGGGCGATCGGCCTGACGCAGTGGCAGTCGATGCGTTTCGCCGTGCTCCCGCAGGCCGTGCGAAACGTGGTTCCGGCGTTGATGAACACTGTGGTGAGCCTGCAGAAGGACGTGGCCCTCATCTCGATCCTCGGGATTCGGGACGCGGTTCGCGAGGCGGAGATCTACAAGACGAGGACGTTCAACTACACGTCGTACATCGTGGCAACGCTGCTCTTCCTTGCGATCAGTATCCCGCTCACGAGATTTGTGGACTACTACACCGCCCGCGATCGGGCGGAACGATCGCAGAGCCAGATATGAGCGGCTCGGAAGTTCAGGCCGGTCCGAAGCTCGAGCTGGATGACGTGCGCAAGTCGTACGGAGACAAGCGCGTGCTGAACGGCATTGACTTGTCGATCGCCGACCAGGAGGTCATCTGCCTGATCGGTCCGAGTGGCTGCGGGAAGTCGACCCTGCTGCGATGTGTGGATCTGCTCGATCCGATCAACGGCGGCGAGATTCGTCTCGATGGCGAGGCGATCACTGCCAGGGGTGTCGATGCGAATGAGGTGCGCCGCCGGATCGGCATCGTGTTCCAGTCCTACAACCTGTTTCCACACATGAGCGTGCTCGACAACGTGACGCTGGGACCCCGGCGGGCGCTGGGAATTGAGCGCGCCGAGGCCGAGGCTCGTGCGATGGAGCTGCTGGAGCGGTTCGGCCTTGCCGACAAGGCGAACGACTACCCGAATCGGATGTCGGGTGGACAGAACCAGCGGGCTGCGATTGTCCGGTCGCTCATGGGCGACCCGGAGATCCTGTTGCTCGACGAGGTGACTTCGGCGCTTGATCCGGAACTGGTGGGCGAGGTGCTCTCGGTGATTCGTGATCTGGCCGACCGTGGCTTGACGATGGTGTTGGCCACGCACGAAATGGGGTTCGCCCGTGATGTGGCCAGTCGAGTCTGCTTCCTGCACGAGGGGCGGGTGCTCGAGGCGGCGCCTCCGGCGGAGTTGTTCGGCGCGCCGCAGCATGATCGGACCAAGCAGTTCCTGGCCCGGGTGATCGAAGCCGGACGGCTGTGAGGTGACGATCGTTCCGGCGGATGCCACAACGGTGGACGATCCGGCGGAGCTCGTGGCGTTCTTCGGCGACCATCCGGATGTCCACGTGTATGCCCTGGCCGATCTGGAGGCGCCGTATTGGGAGCCGAGTACGTGGATCCGTCGAGGCGATGCCGTGGTCGGTTTGGTTCGGTTGCCGGACAGTGACGCGATCACGGTGTACGCGGTGTCGACGCGGGACCCGGAAGCCACGTTGGCTCTCCTCGGCGACACGGCCTCGGGGCTTCCTGCTGGCACGCTCGTGACCGGGCCGGTCGGTCTCGGCGGAGCGCTTCGACCCTGGCGGGAGATCGAGTGGGAAGGTCCGCACGTCCGCTACATTCTGCGCTCTTCCGAGATGGCGACAGCGGGCGGGGGTGATGTCGACGTGCGACCACTCGATCCTTCGCATGTGCCAGATCTCGCCGAGCTGCATGCGACCGAACCCGGGGCTGCGTTTTTCCTGCCGCACATGGTCGAGGACGAGACGTTCGTCGGTGTGTACGAGGACGGTCGGCTGGTGGCGGCCGCTGGTACACACGTTCTGTCGGTACGCCACCGCTGTGCGGCGATTGGGGCCGTCTACACGGTGCCGAGCCACCGTGGCCGTGGCCTCGGGCGTTCGGTGACGGCGGGCGCTGTCGGCCGCGTTGTCGGACGAGCGGACGTCATCGGGTTGAACGTGGCCGAGGAGAACCTCGCTGCACGCGCCGTGTATGAACGGCTCGGCTTCGAACCGGTCCTGCGTTACGCCGAAGCCGAGGTCCGCTGAGCGACCGGTTGCATTGGTGAAGGGGGCAGGTCTCACTTTCACCCGCTCGGGTGAAAGTGAGACGCGACCCCTTCACCCACTCGGGTGAAAGTGAGACGCGACCCCTTCACCCGGGGGTGACCCCTTCACCCGGGGGTGGTCAGTGTCGGATCTGGTCGGCGGGAATACGGTCTTCGAGTGTGGCGTGGAGCTCTGGCAGTTTCGACCAGTGCAGACCCTGCCGGTAGTGGTGGGCGGTGTGGAAGCCGAGGTTTCCGGTGAGGGCGTTGCGAATGCGGCCCGTGTAGTTGCGTGACGCTTCGAGCGGATCGTCGGTGTCGAGGCCGGAGTGGTGCAGGTAGGTGGCGGCGACGGTGATCACCAGCGAAATGACTGGCTGCATCGCAAAGATGAGGAAGCCGTTGAGCGGCTTGAATGCCACGAGGGCGGCGATGATGGCGACGGTGAGCAGGCCGTAGCCCACGAACGCTCGTTGGATGCGTGGAAGCGCCTGACCGACCCGGTAGGCCCGCGGGTAGGCGGTCATGGCGGTCCAGAGTGCGTAGGTGACGAACCCGTAGGTCTCGCCCGATGGGCGCCGCCAGCGACTCTCGTCCTTCTCCTGGTCCAGATAGTTCTTGTGGTGGCCGTGCACGTGGTGGAGCGTCCATGCGTGGGTGGACGCGCCGGTCTGCAGCGCAAACGACATTTCGAGCACACGGTTCAGGGCCCGCGAGTGGAACATCGGGAGGTGTTGATGGTGATGGTTCCACGCGCTCACGAGCGCCTTGATGGGGATCATCGCGAGGAAGTAGGCGACGACCAGCCCGGGTCGACCGACGAGGAAATAGACGGCGAAATCGATCGCGGTGATCGTGAAGAAGACCGTGACAGGGAGACGGTCCTCGGAGTATTTGAGGAGTGGCAACGGTGAGTCCGGAGGGTGGGGGCAGTCTCGGATGGTACCCGGCCGGAGGGGAATCGTCCGGTTACCGCCCGGTCACTTCTCGGCCAGGCCGGACACGGTCCAGTGGCGTTGCAGCACTCGGTGCCACTTGTTGTGGGGGAGTTCGGGTTGCAGGGCGGCGAGGCCGGTGCAGTACTTGCTGACCTTCGTGGGCCGAAGGCCGCGGCTCCACAGCCATCGGTCGGTTGCGCTCGGGCTGCCGGAGGACTTCGTTTCGATGATCGCATGGTTACCGATGGTGGCTCGGCGGCCGGTCCAATCGGTGCAGACGAGGTCGCGGTCGACGGTGAGCCGGGAGGCGTCGGCGAGGTCGACGAAGGTCGTGCGGCGGTAGGCGGTTGTGAGCGATGGGATGAGTCGGCCGCTGCTGTCGGCATCACCGATGGTCTCGGCGACGAAGCCCCGGGCGGCTCGGTCGAGTGTGTGGCGTTCACCGTGACCGCAACCGGTTCGGGTCTTGACGGTGTGGCCTCGGCCGTCCTTGGTTTTGATCTCGAGCATGGCGTCGGGCGACGTTTCGTAGCTTCGGATTCGGACCTTCCATCGTTGCCGGCGTCGGTGGGCAGCACTGCGGTAGGAGGTGTGGTCGGGCGTGTCGAAGTAGGTCGATTCGTAGCCGAAGCTTCGTTGACCGCCGATCTCGAGCACCCGAATCGAGTGGGGGAGCTGGCTGAGGAGTGCGGCGAGCTCGGCCGGACCCAAGATGTATTTGCGGTCGGTTCGGGTCTGGAGTGCGGCCACCTCGTTGAGCGCGTCGAGCGAAATCGCTTCGACGTGGCCAAGCGCTGCGACGGTGTCTGAGGGATGCGTTGCCGTGCTCATCGCCGACCCGCCATCGCTCCGGCCGCCGCCTGTGTGCCGACGTGGGTGTCGTTCAGCGCAGCAGGGGTGGCGTGTGTTCGGAAGCGAACATCGACGACGGTCGAGTCGTTGACGAGGTCCACCTTCTTCACCTTGAGCCGGGTGACCGTGCCGCCGAGCACCGATTCGAGCCGGGCGACGAGGACCCGCTCGTCCATGATCGCCTGGTCGAGGGTGACCACCTGGTGGCGGCTGGTGGCGAACAGACGAGGGTGATCGCCGATGTACATGGCGAGCACGATGATGGACATGAGTGCCGGCGAGACCCATGCCGGCGCCACGGAGATGCCACCCAGCAGCCCGAGGGCGAGGGCGGTGAAGTAGTAGGCCACCTCTTCCTGTTCGAGTTCCGAGGAACGAAGGCGGATGATGGAGAGCACGCCGAAGAGTCCCAGGCCGAGCCCGGCGCTCACCTGGGCGGTGGAGAGCGTGGTGGCCACGGCGAGGACGCCGATGTTCAGGCCGAGGATGGCGACGACCATGTCTCGTCGCCCATATCGCGGGAAGTAGAGCGCAAAGACGAGCACGGCGATGGCGATGACGTCTGCGGCGACGAGGGCGGATTGCGACATGGTGACTCCTTCGATGGCCGACGACACGGTCGGCTGGTTGGTACGAGGGTCATCAAAGCAATCGAGTTT
>CALBVR010000076.1 GCA_937969565.1 uncultured Acidimicrobiales bacterium
CGCCCCGGGCTTCGGCCCGGGGCGGTTCTCGCTTTTTTGGACGTTCGTTCGAAATTTGGTACCGGAAGTGTCAAGTTCGTGACGGGAAGACCGACGGAGCGGTGTCGTGGACCCGACGGGCGGAGAGCGACAAAGGCGGAAAACTCATGGCGGCAGACATCGTTCTCGAGACGCTTCTCGATGCACGGGAAGTACCCACACCTCCAGCAGCGGCGCTGCGGGTGCTCGAGATCAAGAACGATCCTGAAGCATCCATCAACGACCTGGTTGAAGCGGTCCAGCAGGACCCGAGCCTCGCGGCGAAGATCCTGTCGACCGCCAACAGTCCGGTGTACCGACGCGGTGACGAGGTGACCTCGGTTGACCGCGCTGTCTCTCTGATCGGTTTCCGCAGCGTGACGACGATCGCCCTGGCCTTCTCGGTCGCCAGCACCATGCCGGGCTCCGGATCCGTTGCCGGCATTCCCATGTCCACGTTCTGGACGCGATCGCTGCTCACCGCGTCCGCGGCCCGACTGGCCTCTCGCTCGCTGGCTCCGCAGCTCTCGGAGGAGGCCTTCTTCGTTGGTCTGGTTGCCGGCCTCGGCCGCGTCGTCATGGGCATGGTGATCCCCGATCACTACGAGCCGCTTGCGACCGAGCATGAGGGCTGGCCCTCTCTCGCCTCCGAGCACGCAACGTTCGACTTCTCATCGGCGGTGACCACGGCAGGGCTGCTCCGCAAGTGGGGTATGCCCGAGATGTTCGCCGCCGCCGCTGATCAGATCGAAACGGTGCCATCGGCTGGTGGCGACGGCTCGGACGAGAGCGAGATCGCTCGGATCGTGCGCCTCTCGATGGCGGTCACCACGTTCTATGTCGAGGAGGGTGATGGTTGGGTGCTGCGTGAGCTCATCGCCCACGCACTCGAGTACGGCCTCGCCCCCGAGGCGGTCGACGAGTTGCTCGATGCGACCCGTGACAACGTGCAGGAACTCGCCGAACAGTTCGAGCTCGCCATCAACGGTGCCTCGTACGAATCGCTCGTGGCGAACGCCCGGGCCCAGCTCGTCGAGCTCAGCCTGCAGACCGACGCAGAACTTCGTGCCGAGTCCGATCGTCGAGCGGCGCTCGAAGTCGAGAAAGCTCAGCTCGAAGCCGAGGCCCGCAACGACCCGCTCACCGGTCTGTTCAACCGTCGTGCGTTCGACGAGCAGTTCGACCAGAACCTGAGCCTTCGCATCCGCGATCCGCGGGTCTTCACGAAGCCGATGGGCGTCATCATGATCGACCTCGATCACTTCAAGTCCGTCAACGACACGCATGGTCACGACGGCGGCGACGCCGTACTGGTGAAGCTCGCCGACGTTCTGCGCCTGACCACCCGTACCGAGGAGATCGTTGCTCGATTCGGTGGTGAGGAGTTCATCCTCCTCGCTCCGTCGGCAACCGAAGAGGAGTTGCTCCGAGCCGCCGAGCGGATCCGGGCAGGAATCGAGTTGATGGAGGTGGAGCTGCCCGGCGGCGGCTACCTCAAGGTCACCGCATCACTCGGTGCTGCCGTGCTGGAGACAGCCACGACGGCCGACGATGGCACGATGCTCGTGAAGGCCGCCGACCAGGCGTTGTACGCCGCCAAGGCGAACGGTCGCAACCAGGTGCAGCTGGGCCACATCGGCGCCTGATCGTTCGACAGGACACCTTCACCATCGGCGCGGCTCAGGCCGCGTTGTCAAAGCTCGTGAGGCGAATGCGCTCACCCTCGGTCACGACTGGCGCAACAGCGTCCGGGTCCGGTGTGAGTTGATCCTCGCTCAGTGGCGGCGGCTCCAGCGGCTCGACACTCGCGTCGCTGACTTCGATGATCTCCGAGGCCACGTCGACCTCGTCCTTCTCGATGCGGATTCGACAGCGGCCGAACAGCGTCGTCGTCTCCATCGCAATCGTCGGTAGCGGCGCCTCGACGTCATCGTTGGGGACGTCGAACCCGGTCGAGGCGAGGACGCTCACCACGGACGGGCGGATGTCCACGCCCTCCGGCATCAGGAACGTCGCGTTGCCGAAGAGGCACGTGACGTTGAGCTTCATCGACTCGATCTCCGGGTCGGCAAAGGCCTCCCGGAAGTCGATGTGGCAGTGGCCGAACAGCACCAACGCCGATGTCCGCTGGGAGACCTCCCAACGTCCTTTTCGTCTGCACACGCCGAGAACGGCCATGAGTTTTGCCGGCATTCGCCTACCCGCCTTGGTTTCGCCTTCACGAGGGTCTTCGACCCATTGCGTCGGCGACCTGAGCGTCCATTCGGATCATGTCAGTCGCGTTGCGAGCACTCACCGCAACCTGGCCTGGGACGATGGTCTGGAATGAGTCGGGATGGCGGAACCGGCGGGCGCTCTGCTGCGCTGCGCGATGGGGAACGAGACGCGCAGAGCGCGCTCGATGAGATGCGTGAGCGTCGCGACGAGGCGGCGTCCGGCGGCGGTCGGGTGCGGCCTCCACGTCCGATGGAACCCATCGATTTCTCGGTGTTGAACCTTCGCGGAGCCGATCTGGCGGGACTCGATCTGAGCGGCTGCGATCTGCGGAAGTGCGATCTGAGCAATGCGAATCTCTCCGCCGCCCGGCTCGCCGGAGCCGATCTGACCGATGCGGTGTTGTTCGGCGCGGATCTGACTGGCGCGGAACTGTTGGGCGCCACGCTCGATCGGGCCGACATGACGAACTCGACGATCGAGAACGCCGGGTTCGGGCAGGCATCGGCGGAGCGCACTCTCTTCTTCGGGTGTCGGGCCAACCAGGCGACGTTCACGGAAGCGTCGCTCGCGGGAGCCGACTTCCGGACGGCGCAGCTCACGGCAACTCGACACCGCGGCACGAACCTCAACGACGCGATGTTCGATGGTGCTGACCTCTCCCACGCAGATCTCACCGGTGCGAGTCTCGATGGGGCCTCCCTGCGCGACACACAGCTCGAAGACACACGGCTGACCAAGGCGACTGGCTACGAGACCGCATGTTGGATCGGCGCGGATCTGCATCGCGCCGACTTCACCGGAGCCTGGCTGCTCCGGCGACATGCACACGACGAGAACTACCTCGAGGAGTTCCGGACGAAGTCATCAATGCACGAGTGGCTCTACCGGCTCTGGTGGGTGACCTCCGACTGCGGGCGGTCGCTTGGACGCTGGACCGCGTGGACAGTCGTGATCGCGGTTCTGTACTCGTTTGCGTACCGGTTCGTGGGAATCGATTGGGGAGACAACGAAACAGCGTTGTCGCCCCTGTACTACAGCGTCGTGACGTTCACGACGCTCGGCTATGGCGATGTTCTTCCGAGCTCTTCGGCTGGGCAGGTCATGGCGATGTCAGAAGTGGTTCTGGGCTATTTCAGCCTCGGCGGAATGATGAGCATCCTCTCGGAGAAGATTGCTCGAAGGGCGGATTGAACGATGTTCCTGCGGGAGAAGAAGAAGGCGGCAACGGGCGAGGGGGCCGATGGGGTGCTGCGCAATGCGCTCGGCGACCTGTCGATCCCGAGTTTCCCGAGTGTGATCCTCGAGACGTTGGATGTCCTGCGTGACCCCGAGGTCTCGGCTGAGCGTGTGGCGGAGACACTCCGGCCAGACCCGGGCGCGACCGTTCGCCTGCTCCGCCTCGTGAACTCCGCTTCCTACGGACCGGCCACCGAAATTCGCAGCGTGTCCCAGGCGGTTGCGATGGCGGGACTGGGAACGGTCGAGTCCATGTTGATGGCGGTCGGGGTGAAGGTTGCGCTCCCGAATGTGGACGTCGAAGGCTTGCAGCAGCGCCGGTTCTGGCAGGCGGCGGCGCGACGGGCCTGCATCGCCCGCACCTTCGCCAACGAGCTGCATCCGGCAACGGCAGATCAGAGCTTCACGGCCGGTCTCCTC
>CALBVR010000077.1 GCA_937969565.1 uncultured Acidimicrobiales bacterium
GACGACCTGGACCGAGTGCTCGACGGCATCGACGCAGCGATCGAGGCCGGTTTCGACCCGGTCAAGATCAACGTCGTGCTGATGAACGGGATCAACGACGACGAGATCGTCGACTTCGCCCGCTTCGGTCGCGAGAAGGGCGTGATCGTTCGGTTCATCGAATTCATGCCCCTCGACGCCGATGAACAGTGGGGCCCCGAACGGGTCGTGCCACTGGCCCGAGTGATCGAAGAGGTCAACGCCGCGTTCCCGATCGAAGCGATCCAACGGACCTCGGCGCCGGCCACCCGCTACCGCTACCTCGACGGCCAGGGCGAGATCGGCGTGATCGCCACCGTCACCGAGAAGTTCTGCGACACCTGCGACCGCATCCGGCTCACCGCCGACGGCCAGTTCCGCAACTGCCTCTTCGCCGTGACCGACTACAACCTGCGTGACGCCATGCGCGGGGGAGCGAGCGACGACGAGCTCGCCCAGATCATCGAAGGTGCCGTCCACGACAAGTGGGCCGGCCACGGCATCGATACCGTGCACTTCATCCGCCCGAAGCGGAACATGAGCCAAATCGGAGGCTGATCCATGAGCGTGCACGACGAGTTCACCCACCTCGATCCGATGGGTCGGGCCCGCATGGTCGACGTGACCCCGAAAGAGCCGACGCATCGACGGGCCATCGCCCGCGGCCGCGTCACGATGACGACCGAAACCGCATCAGCCGTGGCCAAGGGAGCGATCTCCAAGGGCGACGTCTTGAGTGTCGCCCGTGTCGCCGGGATTCAGGCGGCCAAGCGAACCTCGGACCTCGTCCCGTTGTGCCATCCGCTGCTCATCGGTGCCGTCACCGTGAACTTCGAGATCGGGGAGTCCCACATCGACGTCGAATCGTCGGTGGAAACGGTCGGTCGGACCGGCGTCGAGATGGAGGCGCTCACGGCCTGCTCCGTCGCCGCCCTGACGATCTACGACATGTGCAAGTCGCTCGACAAGAGCATGGTGATCGATAGCATTGCGCTCTGGGAAAAAACAGGCGGGAAGAGTGGCACCTATCACCGCGACACATCCGTCACCTGAACGCAACCCGCCGGTAACCTGACCGGCGTTCGCCACACGGAGTTGTTTCGCCGCCACCATGACTTTTCTCGTATTCCTCCTCATCGCGCTCGGCTGGGTGGGCTGGCTCTGGGCGTGGGGCCGTGATCGCATGATCGGTGGCGGCAGTCCAAGCCTCCACATGCCGAGCCTTCAGGCCGGCCCCCGTGGCCCACTCGCTCCGCCTCGTACCGCAGCGATGGCACACCGGCGCCGTCGGGAAGTGCTCGCTGCACTCGGACTGCTGGTGCTGAGCACGTTCGTGCTCGCCCGTGCATGGAGCCCGCTGTGGGCGCTCCACCTGCTGGTCGATGTTGCCTTCGTCGCCTACCTCTGGGCCGTGTGCTCGATCGAGCGCCCGGACCTGCTTCGGTCGCGGCCGTCCTTCGGCCCCGTCGTCGAAGTCGACGTTCCGCGGCCGATCCCCGGACCGAGCCGCATGGTCGTCGAATCGGACGAAGCCGACGACGAAATGGTGAACGTGCTCGATCTGAACGAGGGCTCGATGAACGGCGTGCTTGCCCGATAACCTTGCTCGCACAATCCTGATTCAGACCTTGATTGTCACGGGGGTGTAGCTCAGTTGGTAGAGCGCCTCGGTCGCATCGAGGAGGCCAGGGGTTCAACTCCCCTCACCTCCACTCCGTGAATTGCAGGCCAGCGGGTCCGGGCAACTAGCGTTGCCTCCGTGCACCCCGACCCCGCCCGCCGAACCGACCTCCTGTTGGATGGTCTTCTCCATCCACGTGAGGTGGATCAGTTCGCTGCGTTGTGTGCGCCCACGTCCGTCCAGGACCTGAAGGGGTTGCGGCTGCGAATCCTCGCCTACCTCGCGTCCCTCGTGTCGATGGCCAAGGATCGGCCGGACATCGACGTCCAGTTGGCCCGGCGTATCGGCAGCGTGCTTGCGGCCGTGCTCGACGATCCGGCCGATCTCAATGAGACGGATCGTGCGTTGTTGCGCGGCGCCACCGAGTACTTCCTGCTGACCTCCGACGACGGCGACGACCTCCGGCCGCTGGGCTTCGACGATGACGCACGAGTCGTCAACCGTGTCCTGGCTGCCATCGGTCGCACCGATCTCGAGTTGCTCTGACCACTGGGCCAATGGCTCTCCCGTCGGCCCACCGCTGACGGCTCCCCACTTGCCGCTGTGCGGCCAATCCCGCTGAGGAAACACGTGAAGGCACTTCGTACGTACTCCGTCCACGCCCGACTTCCCGAGGAGCTGCAACCGCTCCGGGACATCGGAATGAACCTCGGTTGGTTGAGCGACGCTCGGGTGCAGTCGTTGTTCGCCCGCCTCGATCCCGACACGGGCGCCGGCGACACGCTCGACCCGATCGGCACGCTGTCCCGCGCTCCGCAGCCGGTGCTTGAAGCACTTGCCGCAGATCCGAGCTACGTGGCTCAGGCCACCGAGCTTCGCGATTCGCTCGAGCGTTCGCTGGCCACCCCGCGTTGGTTCCAGCTCCACCATGACGGGGAGCTCAACTCGGTCGCCTACTTCTCCGCCGAGTTCGGCATCGCAAAGGCGCTCCCGCAGTACTCGGGCGGACTGGGCATCCTTGCCGGCGACCATCTGAAGGCCGCAAGCGAACTCGGTGTCCCGCTGGTTGGCATCGGGCTGATGTATCGCCACGGCTACTTCACCCAGAGCCTCGACCCCTCCGGCTGGCAGCGCGAGTATTTCCCGAATCTGGAGCCGGCCAACATGTCGTTGCGCGAGATCTCCGGTGTGCGCGTCCCGATCGAAGTCGGAGCGGTGACGGTGCACGCCCGGGTGTGGGAGGCCCGAGTCGGTCGGGTGCCGCTCTATCTGCTCGACACGAACGTGGAGGAGAACCTGCCGGCGGACCGGCTCATCACCGACCGGCTGTACGGCGGCGACCACGAACAACGGGTCCGTCAGGAACTGGTCCTGGGAGTGGGCGGAGTCCGCCTGTTGGCCGAGCTGGGTTACGACCCGCAGGTGTTCCACATGAACGAGGGGCATGCGGCCTTCTCCGCGCTCGAACGCATCCGTGTCGTGATGGCCGAACAGCAGCTCGGGTTCGAGGCGGCGCTCGAAGCGGTGCGGCCATCGACGCTCTTCACGACGCACACCCCCGTTCCGGCCGGCATCGACCGGTTCGATCGCGACCTGATCGGTCGCTACTTCGGTGGCTGGTGCGAGCAGGTCGGCATCACCCTCGATCGGCTCATGGCACTCGGACACGAACCGGGAACCGAACCCGGCGCGGCCATGAACATGGCGGTCCTCGGGCTTCGTCTGGCCGAGGCCAGCAACGGTGTTGCAAAGCTTCACGGCGAAGTTTCCCGCTCGATGTTCAAGGACCTGTGGCCCGAGCTCCCGGTGGCCGAAGTGCCGATCGGTTCGGTAACGAACGGGGTCAATGCCCGGACCTGGGTGATGCGCGAGATGGACGACCTGCTCGAACGGTATGTGGGTGCGGACTGGACACAAGCGGAGCCGTCGCGTTGGGAGGCCGTCCGCGGCGTCTCGGATGAGCAGCTTCGGTCGATCCGTGCGACCGGCCGCGATCGGCTGGTTCGGTTTGCCCGAGCCCGGATGCGGGACTCGTTGATTGCGAAGGGGGTGACGGCGTCCGAGGCGGAGTGGGCCAACGAAATTCTGGACCCCAACGTGTTGACGATCGGCTTCGCCCGTCGTTTCGCCACCTACAAGCGCGCCGACCTGCTGTTGCGGAACGAGAACCGTCTCCGGGACCTGCTGCGAGACCCGGACCGTCCCGTGCAGTTCATCTTCGCCGGCAAGGCCCACCCGGCCGACGAGCCGGGAAAGCAGATACTTCAACGGGTCGCCCAGTTCGCCCTGGATGCGCGCAACCGCACCCGGTTCGTCTACCTCGACGACTACGACATCGAGGTGGGGCGCTACCTCTACCAGGGCGTGGACGTGTGGCTCAACACGCCGCGCCAACCCATGGAAGCCTGCGGAACATCGGGAATGAAGGTGGTGTACAACGGCGGACTCAACCTGTCGATCCTCGACGGTTGGTGGGCCGAGGAGTACGCCCACGACCTCGGCTATTCGATCCCGACCGCATGGTGGATCGATGATGTGGATGCTCGGGACGAACAGGAATCCCGAACGTTGTTCCGAGTGCTGGAGGACTCCGTCATCCCGGACTTTCACGGTCCGCAGCATCAGATCGTGGCCGATCCGTGGCTGCAGAAGATCCGTCACTCGATGGCGCGGCTCGGTCCGCAGGTCGAGTCGAGCCGAATGGTTCGGGACTACGTCACCGAGCACTACGAACCGCTTGCTGCGCGTACCGAACGGTTCCGAGCGGACACGCCCCGCATCCCACAGGCGCTGGCCGATTGGAAGGAGCGAATCCGCGAGCGCTGGGACAGCGTTTCGATCCTCTCGGTCGACGATCATGTCGATCCTGATGCCCGAACGGTCGCCGTGTCCGTCGATCCCGGTCGCCTCGATCCCGAGGATCTTGACGTTCAGGTGGTCCAAGGCCCAGTCGATCTCGAGGGCAACCTCATGGAATCCACGACGCTGTCGATGGAGCGGATGGAGCGAGACTCCACTGGAATCCTCCGCTTCGAATCCCGCCTGCGGGCCGACCGTCCCGGCAGTCACGGCTATCACATCCGCGTCGTTCCGCGACACGGTGAACTCGGTCACTTCACCGCACTGCACCAGGTGCTGTGGGCAAAATGAACAGGTGTGCGTGGAACGAATGAGGCGGATCAGGAAAGGCCAATCGCAATGATCAAGACAACGACCCAGAAGGCAGACGGCTCCGTGAAGGTCACCTTCGCGCTGACCGACGACCGTGATGTTTCCGTCGTCGGAGACTTCAATGGATGGGACGCATCCGCGCATCCCATGCGTCGACGGAGCAACGGGACCCGCTCCGCCTCGGTCACCGTGCCGGCTGGTACCGAGCTTCGCTTCCGCTACGTGACCGCCGACGGTGAATGGTTCGACGAGGAAGGCGTGGCGTTGGAGCCGAACGACCTTGGAAGTGCGAATGGCGTGCTCCGCGCGGCGTGAACTTTTTACCGCTCCGAGTGGGATTTTCGCGATTTTCGTGAGATAGGCTGATCACCAGAAGACGGAGCTTGTGGGTTGCTCCGGCAAAAAAGATCAACGATCGAGTGCCGCCAACGGCGCCACGATCCGTCGAGACATGTCAAGGGGTTCCGCCGCCCTATGTTTCGACGAGGCCTGCCCCCAGGTTCCGCCGCCGAGGGGCAGGCCACTCTTCTTTTTGGGCGTGGGTCCAGTAGCGTCGGGCAGATGTTGCGACACGTGGTGATGATGCGGTTGACCGACGAGGCGACCGAGGCCGACAGGGAAGCGATCGTCGACGGTCTTCGGGGCCTTCCGGCGCTGGTGCCGGAAATCCGGTCCTACTCCGTCGGTGTGGACGCTGGTTTGGCCGAAGGCAACTTCGACCTGGTCGTCGTCGGCGACTTCGATGACGACGAGGGCTACGCCGCCTACAGCGCCAACGCCGACCACCAGGACGTGATTGCCACACGGATTCGCCCGTTTCTGGCGGAGCGTGCGGCCGTCCAGTACCGCAGCTGAGCGTGGCGACGGCGTCGGTCGCTGCACGAGCGGCGCTTGCCGGCAATCCCTCCGATGGCTACGGGGGCGCGGTCACCTCGATTCCGGTGCCGACGCTCGTGGCGACGGTCGAGGTTCGGTCGGGCGACCACTCGAGCGAACTCGTGCGGGGCGTGCTCGCCCGTTGGGTCAGCACCTTCGGCCGGGTCGATTCCGACATGACGCTCCAGGTCGACACGACCATTCCCCGGTCCGTTGGACTGGCCGGTTCGAGCGCAATCGTCATCGCCGGCCTCCGCGCGCTCGCCCGGCACACCCACGTCACGCTCGATGATTGGCAGACCATCGAGATGGCCCATTCGATCGAGCGCGAGGACCTCGGCATCGCCGGCGGGTGGCAGGATCAGCTGAGCCAGACCGCCGGTTGTCCGGTCGCAATGGAATTCGCTCCGACGAAGGAAGCCACACCGCTGGTCCCCGGCCGTCGAATCCCGTTCTTCGTGGCCTGGGATGAAGCGTCCTCGGAAGCGAGCGGCCTGGTCCACAACGACCTGCATCGCCGGCTCGATGCAGAAAGCCCCGACGTGCAGTCGATGGCGGACCAGGCAAGGTTGGCGGCTCGTGCGTTCGAGGACGGAGACGTCCATGCACTGAAGCTGGCCATGACCGCCACCCTCGATCTGCGGTTCGATGCCGTACCGATCGCCGCACGGCATCGCGAAATGGCGGAGGTGGCCCGCTCCTGCGGAGTCGCCTGCAACTTCACGGGCTCCGGGGGAGCCATCGTCGGCGTGCTCCCGAAGGCGCCGGAACCATTCCTTGACGCACTGGCCGAGGCCGGCATGCAAACCACGACCTGGGAGGTCGGATGACGGAAGCGGCAGCCCACGGATTGTTCGAGCGTGACGGCGACGGGTTTCTCCCGAGTGAGTTCACCCGTGGCCCCTGGCGCCCCGACGCGCAACACGGCGGCCCGCCGTCGGCGTTGCTCGGCCATCTCGTCGAGCCGGAGGTTGGCGAGGCGGAGTTCCTGACGCACCTCGAGATCGAACTGCTTCGCCCCGTGCCGCTCACCAGGCTCCATGGCGAGGTCCGACGCGAACAGGTGAGCGGTCGTGTGGCCCGGTTGCACGCAACGTTGTTCAGCGAGACGGAACCCGTCGCCCGTGCCAACGCGCTGGTGTTGCAGCGCACCGAACTTGATCCGCCGGACTGGGTCGAGCCAGGCGAGCCGGGGCTGGATCCGCCGGAAGAGGTCGACGAGGTGGAGCCGCCACGCTGGGCCACCGGTCAACGGACGACGTATCACCGCAACGGTGTCGAACACCGGTTCACGGCAGGAAGCTTCAAGGAGGCAGGACCCGTCGTCGACTGGATCCGATTGCGGCAGCCCCTCATCGTCGGAGAACCGACGAGTGGGCTCGAACGGGTACTCGCTGCCGCCGATTTCGGTTCCGGCGTCAGCGCGATCTACGGGCCGACGAGCGCGTTCGGTCTGATCAATGCGAACCTCGCCGTGTCGCTGTTCCGGCCCGCGGCCGGCGAATGGATCTCACTCGACGCTCGCACACACGCGGACCCGAAGACGGGTACCGGCCTCGGCATCACCATGCTGGGTGACCGGGACGGTCCTGTCGGGGTGGCCACGCAGAGTCTGCTCGGCTATTCGATTCGCTGAGCGCCGTCCGGAGACAGCGCGGGACTACTCGATCCGCTCGAGCAGCTCGAGCTTCGCGTCCTCGAGTTCGTCGTCGTCCAGCTCACCCTTCTGGTGCATTCGCTGGATCTTCTCCGTCATCGCCATGAGCTCGGGAGCCGACAGGCGGCCCTTGCCGGCGAAGAGACGCTCCACCGTGGTCATGTTCTCGAGATCGAGCTCCAGCTCCGGGCTGGGTTCGACCGGCTCCTCGACCGGACGAGCCGGTACACCGCCGTTGATTCGGGCGGCCTGCTTCTCCGCCTTCTTTGCCGCCTTTGCCCGCTCTCGCTGCAGTTTTGCAAATGTGGTTCGCTGCTTGGCCATGCGAGTATCCCTTCTGTCGACCGGCGGCCAACTTCCGCCACCGGTCCTGCGTACGGTGCACATCCCGTACTCGTGAGAGCCGTCGTGGCGCGCTCATCAGCGGCGGGGGATTCGTGCGTGCGTTCCACCATAGGGAGGATTTGGGCGATTCGGCCGTCGCGGTCGCATGACACACCAGAAATTGGGGCAAACGCCCCATCGCGATGCCCAAAACGTCGACTTCGGGGGCCGATCGGTCGCGGCTAGGGTCTGGATCGGGCAAGTGAAAGGACGCCGAACGACATGGCATTCAAGGTTGTGGTCAATTTCGACCTCTGTGAGAGCAACGCAATCTGCATGGACGTCGCTCCGGAACTCTTCGAGGTCCGTGACGACGATTTTCTCTACGTGCTCCAGGAGACACCCGCCGATGACCTTCGGGAGAAGGCCGAGGCGGCGGCCGATCGATGCCCCAAGCAGGCGATCTCGTTGGAGGACCTGGCGAGCCCACAGTGACGTCTCCGGTCGTCATCGTCGGCGCCTCTCTGGCGGCGTCCCGCTGTGCTGCGGCGCTGCGTCGCGGTGGTCTCGATGGAGCCATCACGATCATCAATGCGGAGGCGCACCTTCCCTACGATCGTCCCCCGTTGTCGAAGCAGTTCCTGAGCGGGGAGTGGGACGCCGACCGACTCTCGCTCCTCAAGCCGGAGCAACTCACCGAGTTCGAGCTCGATTGGCGAATGCAGACCGCGGCCACCGCACTCGATGTGGACACCCGCACGGTCAGCCTCGACGACGGTACGACCGTGCAAGGCGACCACGTGGTCATCGCCACCGGAGCTGCGCCCCGTCGGCTTCCGGGAACGGAGGCGCTTGCCGGGGTTCATGTGCTGCGGACGCTCGGCGACTCCGCCGGTCTTCGTCGCGAGCTCGCTGAACGTCCGCACGCATCGGTCGTGGTGGTCGGAGCCGGTTTCATCGGAGCAGAGGTCGCCGCCACGGCGGCCACGGCCGGGCACCGAGTGACGATCATCGAAGCTGCTGCCGTCCCGATGGAGCGGGGCCTCGGCGCCCAGATGGGTGCGTTCTGTGGCTCCCTGCACGCTGATCACGGGGTTGATCTGCGGCTCTCGACCGGCGTCACCGGAGTGCGCTCTGACGCAGACGGCCGGATCGCCGCGGTCGAACTCTCGGACGGCACCGAGCTCGCGGCAGATGTGCTCGTGGTGGGAATCGGCGTCGTCCCAACCACCGCCTGGCTCGACGGGTCCGGTCTGACACTCGATGACGGTGTTGTCTGCAACGCCCATTGCGAAGCGGCTCCCGGCATCTATGCCGCAGGGGATGTCGCCCGCTGGCCGAACGAACGATTCGGTGAGCTCATGCGCGTCGAACACTGGGACAACGCTGTCGAACAGGGAATCCATGTGGCGAAGCGAATTCTCGGTGAGGCCACCGAGCCGTTCACACCGGTGCCGTGGTTCTGGAGCGACCAGTACGAGCACAAGATTCAGCTCGCGGGACGTCCGAAGGCGGGTGATCTGGTGGAGATTGTCACCGGTTCGATGGAGGAGCGGCGCTTTGCGGCGATCTACGGCGACGGCGAGCGACTCACGGGGGTGTTCGGCCTGAATCGGCCCCGCCACGTGATGCAGTACCGCCGGAAGTTGGCCGAAGGCGCGACTTGGACCGAGGCGATCCGATTTGCCGAGGAGGCCCGGTCCGGGAACTGATCGAGGCAGGCATGTGTGTGGAACTGCTCATGTTGAGCGGACACAGGCCGAATGGCCCAGAGAACCAACAGGTGCCCTCTCGAATCTGGAACCCACACCATGGCCAATGCGCCCGAAACCGAATCGATCCTGTCGCCGACGGCCGGGGACACACTCCCCGACATCGACACGCTGCTCCGACTGGTGCGCGGCGGTACCTCGGTGGTGTTCACCGCTGCCATCCGCGGTGAGGACGTGCTCGGCGAGTCCGGAATCAACTCGACCCAGGAGCGGGATTTCCTGCTTGAAGCGGCGAGCTCGACCGACGCTGCCGCCGAAATCCCGGGACGCGGATTCGTGCATCTTCTTCGAGCTCCGTTGCGCCGAAGCGGTGGTGTGCTGGTCGCAGCCTGCTCGGAGACCCCCTCACTGACTGATCAGGGTCATGTGCAAGCGATCACGACCCTGTTGGATCTCGGTCTTTCGTCGTCCGCATCGTCGCCTCGCCGAAGCGTTGCCGTGATCGATTCTGTCGGGGGCACCGACAGCCTCACCGGATTGCTTACCCGGGACGCCTTCACCCAGACTCTCGCTGCCCACACCACGGCCGGCCACGACGGCTCCGTCATCGTCTTCGGGCTCGACGGCTTCCGAATCGCAAACGACACCCTCGGTCACGCGACCGGCGATCTCGTCCTGCAGGCCGTCGGTCGCCGTGTCGCCGACACCATTCGCGATGGCGATGTTGCCGCCCGTCTCGGCGGCGACGTGTTCGCTGTCCTCTGCAACGGTCTCCCCATCGAATCCGCGGCTGATGTTTCCGGCCGCCTCCAGACCGCGATCTCCCAACCGGTTGCGGTGGGGGAGAGCGACCTCTCGCTGACCGCATCCTTCGGACTCGCCGGCTTGGACGCTGGAACGTCCGGCGATGGTGCGCTCGCCGACGCGGACACGGCGATGCGCTCAGCGAAGGCCGCTGGTCCGGGCCGAATCGACTTCTACAACGACGCGCTGCGAGCGACCGTGCACGCCCGACGGATGATGGCCATCGACCTGCAGAACGGCATCGCCGGCAACGAGCTGGTCACCACCCTCGACCCGATCCTCGCCCTTCCGGAGCTGGCGGTTGTCGGTATGGAAGCACGCGTGCGATGGCACCACCCGACTGAAGGTCTTCGCGAGCCGGAGGACTTCATGCCGCTTGCTGAAGACATCGGCCGAGCCGCCGACGTCGAACGGGCGGTCTTCTCCTATGCGGTGGGTGAGCACTTCGCCGACGACTCGCTGCCCCCGACATCCATCGTGCTGTCAGCATCATCGATCCTCGACCGGCGACAGGTCGAGTGGATGGTCGAGCAGCTCACGCTGATGTCGATCGACGGTCAGAAGTTCATCGTCGCAGTCTCCGAGGCCGCGCTCGCCGTGAACCCGGACGTCGCCCGAGCAAACCTCGAAGTCTTGCGTCGTCGTGGCGTCGGCATCCTGCTGAACAACTTCGGGCTGGGCGACACGTCGCTGTGGACGTTGCACTCGTTCCCGTTCGACGGTGTGAAGGTGGCCGCGCAGGTCACGGCAGGAACCAACCCGCTGCAGAGCGAGGCCATGCTGGCCGCCGTCTACGCCGCCGCCGATCGTTCCGAATTCGAAGTGATCCACGGTGGGATCAACACGGCGCCGCAGCTCGAAGAGCTCCAGCGCCTGTCTCGGGCGTTGGACCGTACCGTCGTCTACGCCCAGGGGTTTGTCCTGGGTGCAGCGACGGCACGGTCCGCAGCCTGAAACCGAATCGCTAGATCTTCGCCTCAGCGTTGGTGAGGTCCACGGCACTACCGTGATCCGATGCGTACACCGCTTCGCCATGAATGCTGACGTCGAGGCCGAGGTACTCCTCTTCCTCGCTCACCCGTAGGCCGATGGTTGCATCGAGCACCTTGGCGATGACGAACGTGAGCACGCCCGAGAAGATGATGACGGAGCCCATCGCGATCACCTGGCTCAGCAGCAGGTCGGCGCCACCGGCAGCGCCGCCGGGGTTGACGTCGAGGCTGGACATGAGGCCGAGCAGCAGGCCGCCGA
>CALBVR010000078.1 GCA_937969565.1 uncultured Acidimicrobiales bacterium
GGAGAGCAGGCGCTCGCGATTCGGACCGAACTTGCCGTACACGGCAGGCGTGTCCGGGCCGCCATAGAGCACATCACGAACCTGGGTCTCCAGAAACGGCCGCTTCGCCTCGACGACGAAGATGGTGTCGAGCCCCTCAGCGAAGGCACGCAGTCCCTGTGGCTCGAGCGGCGACATCACGGCCGGCACGTACACGCGAATACCGAGGTCGGCGAGATCTGCATCGGACAAGCCCAGCTTGGCAAGTGCGTCGCGGACGTCCCCGTGCGGCTTGCCAGCGACGACGATCCCGAACCACGCGTCGGACGCACCGTAGGAACGGTCCAGTGGGTTGGCTCGAACGAACCCGGTTGCCGCCTCCATCCGGTGGCCGAACAGTTCCTCTTCCAACGCCATCGAGATCGGGTTCAGCAGCCGGTTGTCGACCGTCGGCGACCACGGCGCACCATCGACCTCGTGCACCGTCGGAACGATGTTGACCTCACCCGAGTCTGCCGGAATGGTGGCAAAGCCGTCGGCGACATCGGTGTGCACCTTGATGCCGACCCAGAGCCCGCTCGCCCGTGACAGTTCGAACCCATACCGTCCGAATCGCAATGCCTCGGCGACCGTCCCCGGATACAGCACCGGCATGCCGAGGTCGGCCAGCTGACCCTCGCTCGCAGACGGGATGGTGGAGGACTTGCATTCCGGATCATCGCCGGCGAGCGCAAGCACGCCGCCATTCGGATGGACTCCCGCGAACATGGCGTGACGAATCGCATCGCCAGCACGGTCCACGCCCGGACCCTTGCCATACCAAATGCCCTTGACTCCATCGACCGTTGCGTTCGCCTCGAGCGCGGTCATCTGCGAACCCCAGATGACGGTCGCCGCAAGGTCCTCGTTCACCCCGTTGATGAACCGCACATCCGCGGCCTCGAGCTCGGCCCGATGCTGTTGATAAACGCC
This sequence comes from uncultured Acidimicrobiales bacterium, assembly GCA_937969565.1. Lineage (GTDB taxonomy): Bacteria > Actinomycetota > Acidimicrobiia > Acidimicrobiales > SHLQ01 > SHLQ01. The sequence continues at coordinate 952 of CALBVR010000078.1, forward strand.
TTCGACCCCGCCGAGCGGCGAACCCCGGTAGCCGCAGATCACGGTGGACGTCTGCAAGCCTCGAGCGAGATCGGCCCGGTACTGATCGATCGGCGACCGCAACAGCGCCTGCACCCCCGACAGCGTGATCATCCCGTCCGTTGCCGACATGCGATCGGCGAGGTTGAACTCTGTGGTGGCCATCAAATCTCCCGCGCTCAGCGCCCGTCGACCTGCTCGATCGCATCCTCGATGCGCTTCTCGATCTTTGCACGAGCCGAGCCCAGTACCCGACCCAGATCACCAGCGACGACGGAGGACGCGGGAGGTGCGGGCGCCGGCAGCGGTGGAGACGCCGGTGCGGGCATCGGCGGGGCATCGTCGCGCACGCGGCCGGGGGCGGCAGGCGCGGCGATTGCCGGAGGAGGCGGCGCGCCCTTCGGCAGCCGGCTCGTATGATCCCGCTGGTCGACCACCGTTGCGTCGGCGGTGCCGGCCGAGCGCGGCGTGGGCGTCACGAACGAACTGCCGGGCCGGGGAACCGGCGTGGCCGGACGCGGAGCTGCCGGCGGCGGGACGTGCACCTTGGCTTCGCCGTCCTCCGACGTCACCTCGAAACCATCGCTCATCCGCTGCGCCACGCCGCTCAGCATCGACTTCGCCCCGTGAAGCGCCGAGGCACCCTTGTGGTCGGGCGCGGGCGGAAGGGCCGTTCGATTCCAGCCTTTGGGTCGACTGTTGTTCGGGTACCAGCGCCCGTTCGAAGCGAGCCAGTCACCGTCCTTGCGCTGATCCCAGCTCACTCCACTCATCGCACGATGGTAGCTCACAGGGTCCAGTTGCTGGTCAGAGCGCGATTCCCGCGGTCTTGGTTTCGAGATACTCCATCAGGCCTTCCCGGCCACCTTCACGCCCGAGGCCGGAGTCCTTCATGCCTCCGAACGGCACCGAAGCCGAGGTGGGGTTCACATCGTTCACACCGATGATCCCGAAGCGGAGCCCCTCGATCGCATGCAGCGCCGTCTTCAAGTCATTCGTGTACACGTACGACGCCAGCCCGTAGTTCGTGTCGTTGGCGAGATCGATCACCTGATCGACGTCGTCATACGTGAGGATCGGCGCAACCGGCCCGAAGGTCTCCTCGCGGGCGATGACCATGTCGGTGGTGACTCCACCGAGCACGGTGGGCGCGAAGAAGTGACCCTTGCCGAAGTCGCCCTCGGTCATCCGGTGGCCGCCGACCAGCGCCGCTGCGCCCTTCGCGACGGCATCGTCCACCTGTGCCTCGACCTTGGCCACGGCGGCATCGTTCACCAGCGGACCGCAGCCCACGCCGTCCTCCATGCCGTTGCCGGCCTGCACCCGACCGACCCGCTGCGCCATCGTCTCGGTGAACGCCTCCACCGCATCCCGCTGGACGTAGATCCGGTTGGGGCTGATACACGCCTGCCCGGCGTTCAGGAACTTGAGCGCGGCTGCCCCCTTCGCTGCATGCACCGGGTCCGCATCCGGGAAGACGATGAACGGCGCATGGCCGCCGAGCTCGACGGAGATCCGTTTGAGCGATGCACCGGCGGCCGCCGCCAACGTTCGTCCGACTGCGGTCGAACCCGTGAAGGTGACCTTCGCGACCCGAGGGTCAGACGTGAACACATCACCGATCGGCCGTGGATCCGATGCCGTCACCAGGTTGACGACGCCGGGCGGGAAGCCGGCGTCGTGAAAGACGTCGACGATCGCCCGAGCGTTGAGCGGCGTCGCCTCGGCGGGCTTCAACACGATCGTGCAGCCAGCGGCGAGCGCCGGGCCCATCTTCCGGGTCAGCATCGACATCGGATAGTTCCACGGTGTCACCGCGGCGACGACGCCCACGGGTGCCTGGACCGACAGGAAACGTTGGTTCGCCCGAGCTGACGGCAACCACTCCCCCGTCAACCGGCGGCCCTCTTCCGCGAACCACCGCAGGAAGTCGGCGCCGTAGTTCACCTCTGCACGCGACGCCTTGAGCGGCTTGCCCTGCTCGATCGTCATGAGCTCGGCCAGTTCGCCGGCCCGTTCGCGCATGAGATTCCATGCCGCCATCAGCAGGTCGGCCCGCTCGTAGGGACTCGTTCGCGACCATGCCGGGAAGGCCGCCTCGGCAGCCGCGATCGCCGCTTCGGCGTCTTCCGCCCCGCCATCGGGCACCGAACCGATCACCTCGCCGGTCGCCGGATTGGTCACCTCGAACGTCTGGCCCGACACCGCGTCGAGCCACTCCCCATTGATGTACATGCCGACACATTACGATCGCGGCCATGGAGAAACGTGATCCGGCCGTCGACCGTCTCGGCATCGAGATCGTCGAGGCAGAACCCGGGAGGGCCGTCGCCACGATGACCGTGACCGAGGACATGCTCAACAGCCACGGTGTCTGCCACGGAGGAATCCTGTTCCTCCTCGCCGACACGACCATGGATTACGCGACGAACTCGGGCGACGAGATGGCCTTCGCCGCCCACGCCGAAATCGACTACCTGCGTCCAGCGATGGTCGACGACCGCATCCAGGCGACCGGAGAGGTTCAGGAACGTTGGGGCAGATCGACGCTGCTGGATGCCACCATCGTCCACGCAGAATCGGGAGTGACCATCGCCCAGTTCCGAGGTCGGACTCGCACGACGGGGAGCCGCACATGAGCCCACAGGTCACCGTCGAAGAGGTCAACGATTACCTGGCGGAGGTCGGCTCGTTCGTCCGGTCGAACTCGGTTGTGGTCGAGTCGGTGGATGCGGGCACGGTCCAGGCTCGCTGGCGCTACAACCCCGAGGTCCTCCGACCGGGCGGCTACATCTCGGGCCCAACGCTCTTCTCCGTGGCCGACCTGGTGGGTTGGGTGCTGTGCTTCACCACCGAGGGCATCGTGCCCATGGCGGTCACCTGGGATCTGCACATCACCTTCCTACGGCCGGCAAAGGGCGGTGACGTGATCGCCCGCGGCCGCCAGCTCAAGCGGGGCCGCAACCTCATCTACGGCGACGTCGAGATGTTCATCGACGGCGCCGAAGACAAGCCGGTAGCCCACGCCACCGTCACCTACGCCCTCCCCAAAGAGGTGCCTGGCACCTAAGGCGCCGTCAAAGCGACAAGAACACTGATTTTTCAACGATTCACGTCTCTAGGTGCCTGGCACCTAACACCCGATTAGGTGCCAGGTCTTAGGTGCCAGGCACCTAGCGATTGGGGCAAGGCACCTGTGGGGTTGGTGCAGCGGAAACGGCGGGGCGTTTTCGAAGCGAAGCGGAGAAAAGGCCAGGAGTGACGAGGCCCCCAGGGCCGAGGAACGGCGTCAGGCCGAGGAACGGCTGGGGCGGAGATCGTCGAGCGACTTGATCACGCTGTTTCCGGCGATCTCCACGGGCTGTTCGCCCGCCGCCCGTTCGGCCCGCGCCACCAGCGACTCCGCCGAGTACTCGCTGACGATCTCGAACCCGTTGTCGGTGATCATCTGATACGTCCGATTCGACGCAGCACCCTTCGCATTCAGATAGCCCTCCAGGAACAGCGAGTTCGCCGGATAGAGCGCCAGCGGCTCCAATGACCGCAGGTGGAACTCGCGGCCTGCGGCGATCCGAATTTCTGCGGTCGGGTTCGCGAACCGGAACATGCACAACACCCGCAAGCAGTATTCAGGCGTCAGCCCGGTCGGCTCCACCAGATCGTTGCCCTCGAACGGGAGGAGGAAGTTCACCGGGATCGACTCGGCTTCCAAATCGCGAAGCGTCTGCGCGATCTCCACGAGATCGGACGCAGGCTCACCCATGCCGGCGATGAGCCCGGAACACGCCTCGATCCCGTTGCGCTTCGCCGCCCGCAGCGTCTCCAAGCGGTCCTGGTACGTGTGCGTGGTACAGATCTCGGCGTAGTGCTCCTCCGAGGTGTTCAGGTTGTGGTTGAGGCGGTCCAATCCCGCCTCGGCCAGCACGGCCGCCTTCGGGTCGTCGAGAAGCCCAGCGGACACACACACCTCGATCGGCCAACGCTCCTTGATCTCGCGCACGAGCGACGCCAGCTCGTCCGTCCGAGTGTTCGACGGGCCACGCCCGGAAAACACCATGCAGTACCGGAACGCACCGTTCTCATGGGCTCGCTGAGCCTCGGCCAGGATCTCTTCGCGAGACTTCATCGAGTACTCCTCGATGTCCACGGAGCTGTTCTTCCCCTGCGTGCAGTAGCTGCAATCCTCCGGGCATTTGCCGTTGGCCGCATTGTTGATGATGTGCACTTGGACCGTGCGACCCCACCGCGCCTCCCGCACCCGCCACGCAGCGTGCACGAGCGAAAGCAGGTCGATGTCGGGATCCGTGAGGATCGCCAACGCATCCTCAGAACGAAGCCGCTCACCGGCCAACGCCCCCAAAACAAGAGAATCCAAATCAAGAAAAGTCATGCAACCCCAGTCTGCCGGATCACCAAGGACAACCAGCAACGCAGAACGCGACAGTCCGAGGGCGTTTTCGGAGCGAAGCGAAAAGGGCCGCCAAAGCACGGCAGTCCGAGGGCGTTTTCGGAGCGAAGCGGAGAAAAGGCCGTTAGTGAGCGAAGCGAACGGCGCGAAGCGGCGCTAGCCGGTCAACTCTCCGCCGAGGTAGGCGGCGATGACGTCCGGGTTCTTCTGGATGTCCTCGGGCAGGCCCTCGGCGATCTTCTGGCCGAAATCGAGCACCATGATGCGATCGGCGATGTCCATGACGAGGCCCATGTCGTGTTCGACCATGATCATGGCGATACCGAGCTCACGTCGGATGTCGAGGATAAACCGAGCCATGTCCTCGGTCTCTTCCTGGTTCATGCCGGCCACCGGCTCGTCGAGCAACAGCAGCACCGGGTCCATCGCCAGGGCACGGCCGAGCTCGACTCGCTTCTGGATGCCGTACGGGAGCAGCGCAACCGGGCTCTTGCGGTACTGCTCGATCTCGAGGAAGTCGATGATGTCTTCCACCTTCAGGCGGTTCTCCATCTCTTCCTTCTTGGCCGGCCCGAACCAGAACGCACCGGCGAGCCAGGAGTTCTTCATCCGAACGTGGCGACCGGTCAGGAGGTTGTCGACGACGGTCATGTTCGCGAACAGTTCGATGTTCTGGAAGGTGCGGGCGATTCCCAGCTCGGCGACCTTGTCGGGCCGCTGGCCCATGATGGATTCGCCTTTCCACCGGATGTCGCCCTCCTGCGGACGGTACACCTGCGAAAGGGTGTTGAAGATCGACGTCTTGCCGGCACCGTTCGGCCCGATGATCGAGAAGAGCTCGCCATCGTTCACGTGGAACCCCACGCTGTTGATGGCGGTCACACCACCAAACCGCAGGGTGATGTCGTCGACCTCGAGCAGATGATCAGCCATGTGCAGTCCTCCTACGACAGCCAGCGCTTGCGGCGCTTGTAGTGCTTGACGTCCCGGAAGCTCTTGCGCTCCCCGGACTCATCGGTGTGCAGGCCCAGGTAGAACTCCTGCACGTCTTCATCGTTACGAAGCTTCTC